>JAYTBZ010000209.1:0-1643 GCA_043736705.1 Flavobacterium sp.
ATAACCGGTACTTCCAATGCCTTCAAAATTAACTTTACCCTCTTTGGTCGTAGCATTTGCCAATATAATGGTTGGAAACCCTTGAATTCCAAAAGCCATCTGCAATTCTCCATTTTGCTTTTTAATCTCGGGAATCTGTGGTGCTTTTCTAGGATAATCCAATTCAACAAGTACTACATTGTCTTTTGCCCAAGCAGCAAATTCAGGTGTTTTTAAAACCTCTTTTTGCAACCTGATACACCAACCACACCAATCGCTACCTGTAAAAAATAATAACATTGGTTTTTTTGTAGCATTAGAAACCTCCATAGCCTTGGTAACATTGGTTTCCCAAACTAATTCTTGCGCTTCGGCAGCAAATGAGCCGATAAGCATTAATAAAGCAATTATAATTTTTTTCATATTTATAGTTTTATCCATTCGAAATCAAAAATGATGCCTACTTTTTATCGAACCCCATGCATTAATTTTTTTATAATTGGCGTCATGGCTACAGAGAATAAAGCTACTACAATAGAGATAATTGTTAACATCCAAAAGAAATAACTTAATCCATGTTCATTGGCAATTTTATCAATATTTTCTCCAAACATACCTGCGCCTTTCATACCAATTGCTACTGCTAAATACCAAACACCAAACATGAATGCAATCATACGAGCTGGAACTAGTTTACTCACATAAGACAATCCTACAGGCGAAATACAAAGTTCAGCCATTGTATGAAACAGATATACTAGAATCAACCAAATCATACTTACAGAGGCAGTTTTAGCACCAGCTTCAATTCCACTTGCGCCAAAAGCAACACAAGCCATACCAAGAGCCAATAAGCCCATTCCTATTCCGTATTTTAAATTTGCAGAAGGATTGTATTTACTCTCCCACCATTTAGAAAATAACGGCGCTAAGGAAATAATAAATAAGGAGTTCAAAGTAGAGAACCACGTAGCAGGAACTTCAGTCAATGCTGTTGTCACTTTATCAATTTTCAGCGCTTGCAACGTCTCATCAGACAAAGTTAAATATCCTGCCGTGTAATAATCTTTGGCTAACATCCAGATTGCAATTGCCCAGATTATAACAAAACTGATGCTCAAAATAATATTGGCAACAGCATACAACTTGAAAGTTTGCTTGAATAATAAAATTAATACCCAAGTAATAATTACTAATGGTAAAATCGTAATCAAAGAATTCATTACTAAAAAAACTACACTCCAATTACCCGTTAAAACACGATCCGTATAATCACTAGCAAAAATGGTTAAACTGTTTGGCGATTGTTCAAATATAGCCCAAAAGAAAATTGTCAAGAAAGCAAAAAATGTCACTGCAATTAGTTTTTCTTTAGTGATTTTTGAATATTGAGTAAATCGATAAATTAAAAGAAGAATAAATACTACCAGTGCTGAAAGAATAGCAATAGCGTTTCCATTTTCACCAAGGAATGCAAAAACATTTACTTTACCGCCTGATATTTTTGAAGCAGGATCGTTCAGTAACCATAACAAAGCTAAAATAGAAGAGAACGCTATTGCTGCCAATTGTATAGGAGAAAAAGGATTTCTTTTATCGGTATCCAAAGCTTCTGCTTTTGCTTTGCTTTCTTTATTGGGTTTCAAACCAATATCACCAAAGAT
>JAYTBZ010000210.1:0-1642 GCA_043736705.1 Flavobacterium sp.
TATGAGTAAGAACTTAACTACACGAGCAGAAGATTATTCAAAATGGTATAACGAATTGGTTGTGAAAGCTGATTTAGCCGAAAATTCAGGAGTGAGAGGCTGTATGGTCATCAAACCTTACGGATATGCTATTTGGGAAAAAATGCAAGGGGAATTGGATCGAATGTTTAAAGAAACGGGCCATCAAAATGCTTACTTTCCACTATTTGTTCCTAAAAGTATGTTTGAAGCTGAGGAAAAAAATGCGGAAGGATTTGCAAAAGAATGTGCCATTGTAACGCATTATAGATTAAAAAATGATCCAGATAAACCCGGCAAGCTTATGGTAGATCCTAACGCAAAATTGGAAGAAGAATTAATTGTTCGACCAACAAGTGAGGCTATTATTTGGTCTACTTATAAGGGGTGGGTGCAATCTTACAGAGATTTACCATTGTTAATTAATCAATGGGCAAATGTAGTGCGTTGGGAAATGAGAACGAGATTGTTTTTAAGAACTGCGGAATTTTTGTGGCAAGAAGGGCATACGGCTCATGCCACAAAAGAAGAGGCTGTGGAAGAGTCAGAAAAAATGATGAATGTGTATGCTGATTTTGCTGAAAATTTCATGGCAATCCCAGTAATAAAAGGAATAAAAACTGAAACTGAACGCTTTGCTGGGGCCGAAGAAACGTATTGTATCGAAGCTTTAATGCAAGATGGTAAAGCACTACAAGCTGGAACTTCACACTTTTTAGGTCAGAATTTTGCAAAAGCTTTTGATGTAAAATTCGCCAATGCCGAGGGAAAGCAGGAATATGTCTGGGGGACTTCTTGGGGTGTTTCGACTCGTTTAATGGGAGCATTAGTAATGACGCATTCCGATGATCAGGGGTTGGTGCTTCCTCCGAGCTTAGCACCAATACAGGTGGTGGTAGTTCCTATATATAAAACGGATGAGCAATTAGAATCTATATCTACTGAGGTAAATAGTTTGATTTCTACTTTGCGAAAATTAAATATTTCAGTAAAATTTGATAACAGAACTACTCAAAAGCCAGGTTTCAAATTTGCAGAATGGGAGCTGAAAGGAGTTCCTGTAAGGATTGCTGTAGGACCAAAAGATTTAGAAAATGGAACTTTTGAGGTTGCAAGAAGAGATACATTGACCAAAGAAGTAGTAGCTAAAGATAGTATTACATCATATGTGAGTGATTTATTAGAACAGATTCAAAAGGAGTTGTTTGAAAAAGCATTGGATTACAGAAATACTCATATCACTGCGGTGGATAGTTTTGATGCGTTTAAGCAAGTTTTAGAAACTAAAGGCGGTTTTGTATCAGCACATTGGGACGGAACCGCAGCTACAGAAGAAAAGATCAAAGACCTAACAAAAGCGACCATTAGATGTATACCTTTAGATAGAGTTGAAGAGGCTGGAAGCTGTGTGTTTACTGGAGAAAAATCAGTTGGGCGCGTGTTGTTTGCAAAGGCTTATTAAAAAAAAATATTTTTTTTCGCATGTACTATTGTACGTTTCAAAAATAGTTGTATTTTTGCATCCGCATTAGAGAAGCAGGGCCCGTTCGTCTATCGGTTAGGACGCATGGTTTTCATCCATGTAAGAGCGGTTCGATTCCGCTACGGGCTACTATTTTTATTG
>JAYTBZ010000211.1:0-8077 GCA_043736705.1 Flavobacterium sp.
GCTCAGAGCAACGGGTTCGACTGTTATTTCTCAATTATTCGACTCTTTTATTGTTTTAGGAATTGCTTTTTGGTTGCCTGGAAAAATAAATTTCGATACTTTCTTAACCTCAGCATTAACGGGTTATACATTCAAACTTGGTATTGCCATTCTCTTGACCCCTTTAATTTATTTGGGTCATTATTTAATAAAAAACTATTTAGCTTCTGAACAGGAATAATTATGGAAGATAAAATAAGATGTAGTTGGTGTTCTTCGAGTGATTTGTACAAAAAATACCATGACGAAGAATGGGGTGTTCCCGTGTATGACGACGCTACTTTATATGAATTTTTGCTACTTGAAACGTTTCAAGCTGGACTCAGTTGGATTACTATTTTGAATAAGAGAGAAAATTTTAGAGTCGCCTTTGACCAATTTGATTATAAAAAAATAGCGCAATATACCGATGAAAAAATCCTTGATTTATTACAAGATGCTGGTATCATACGCAACAAACTTAAAGTCTACTCGGCTGTTACCAACGCACAAGCATTTATAAAAATCCAAGAGGAATTTGGCAGTTTTTCTAAATATATTTGGAAATTTACTGATGGAAAACCCATTCAAAACAACCGACAATCCTTGAAAGAAGTTCCGGCTACTACTCCGCTTTCTGATACAATAAGTAAGGATTTAAAAAAGCGCGGATTCAAATTTGTAGGATCCACGGTTATGTATGCACACATGCAAGCGACTGGAATGGTCAATGATCATGTAGAAAATTGTTGGAAACGAAATTCATAATTTATAATTCATAATTCATAATTTTCATTACATTTGCTCTACACTTTAGGGGTGTCTACAAAATTGTAGGCTGAGAATTACCCTCTGAACCTGATCTAGTTCATACTAGCGTAGGGAAAAGTAAGATGACTTCCGCGCATATTTATGTGCCATTGTAGCCATTCCTAAAGTATAACTGTATACTAAATTCAAAAGGAATGGAGCTTAAAATCAACAATCAAACGAAACAATTTCCAACGGACAGTCTTACTGTTCAAGCACTTCTTGACTTGGAAATTCCCAAAAAACAAAACGGAATTGCCGTAGCCATTAACAATACTGTGATTCCAAAATCCGATTGGAATTCTCACCCCATACAAGAAACCGACGACATTCTCATCATCTCTGCAACACAAGGAGGATAGTTTGGCTGCTCGGGCGGGCTATCCATTTCAAGTCCGCAGTTGCAATCCTATAAAACATATTCTTAGTCAAAGCTTCCTTACGGTCGCTTTACTAATCCTTGTTTTATTTGGCTTTCCACTTTACGGGCTTTCCATTTCTATCCCTAGCAGAAGACAAACACGCATCAAAACATATACTATTGAACAATGAATAACGAAGAAAAAATCTCAAGAACTCCTTTCCCAAACTCTACAAAAATTTATGTAGATGGAATCATTCATCCCATAAAAGTAGCGATGCGAGAAATTGCATTAGCAGACACTAAAATATCAAACGGCCGAATAGAAAAAAACCCGCCAGTAACCGTTTACGATACTTCAGGTCCCTTCACCGACCCAAATATCGAAATTGATATTCGAAAAGGATTGCCACGCATTCGCGAACAATGGATTCTAGACCGAAATGATGTAGAAGAGTTAACTGAAATCTCATCTGAATATGGCAAAAAGCGTTTAAATGACGAAAAATTAAATGAATTGCGTTTTGAATACTTGCACAAACCCATGCGTGCCAAAAAAGGAGCCAATGTATCCCAATTGTATTACGCAAAACAGGGAATCATTACACCCGAAATGGAATACATCGCCATTCGTGAAAACCAACGCTTGGAGTTGATAAACGACCAAACCAAGGCGATGCAATGCCAACACGGCGGAAACAGTTTTGGCGCCAACACGCCAAAATCCAAGATCACACCTGAATTTGTTCGTAGTGAAGTAGCCAGAGGTCGTGCCATTATTCCAAACAACATCAACCACCCAGAAAGCGAACCGATGATTGTGGGACGTAACTTCTTGGTGAAAATTAATGCGAACATTGGGAACAGCTCCGTAACCTCAACGATCGAAGAAGAAGTGGAAAAAGCAGTTTGGGCATGCCGTTGGGGGGCTGACACGATTATGGATTTGTCTACGGGTAAAAACATTCACGAAACCAGAGAATGGATTATCCGAAATTCTCCGGTGCCTATTGGAACGGTACCAATTTACCAAGCTCTAGAAAAAGTAAATGGCGTTGCCGAGGATCTCACTTGGGAAATCTATCGCGATACGTTGATAGAACAAGCGGAACAAGGTGTGTCGTATTTTACAATCCATGCTGGCATTTTATTACGTTACATCCATTTAACTGCGGAACGGGTTACTGGAATTGTTTCCCGTGGTGGCTCTATCATGGCAAAATGGTGTTTGTTTCACCATAAAGAAAACTTTCTTTACACCCATTTTGAAGATATATGCGAAATCATGAAACAATATGACGTGGCCTTTTCACTAGGAGATGGGTTACGCCCAGGTTCTATTGCCGATGCAAATGATGCCGCTCAGTTTGCCGAATTAGAAACCCTTGGCGAACTGACAAAAATAGCATGGAAACACGATGTTCAGGTATTTATTGAAGGTCCCGGTCACGTACCAATGCACCTAATTAAAGAAAACATGGACAAACAATTAGAACATTGTGATGAAGCGCCATTTTATACTTTAGGACCATTAACAACTGATATTGCTCCAGGTTATGACCACATTACTTCTGCCATTGGAGCCGCAATGATTGGCTGGTATGGCTGTGCAATGTTGTGTTACGTTACGCCAAAAGAACACCTTGGTTTACCCAACAAAAAGGATGTTAAGGACGGTGTTATCACTTATAAAATCTCAGCACATGCAGCAGATTTGGCTAAAGGTCATCCCGGCTCGCAATACCGTGACAATGCCTTGAGTAAAGCGCGTTTCGAATTCCGTTGGGAAGACCAGTTTAACTTGTCATTAGATCCCGATACAGCCCGTGAATTCCATGATGAAACCTTGCCAGCAGATGGAGCAAAAGTGGCTCATTTTTGCTCTATGTGTGGGCCAAAATTCTGTTCTATGAAGATCTCTCAAGAAATTCGTGATGTTGCCGAGGCCGAAAAAGGAATGGCAGCCAAATCAGAGGAGTTTATTGAACAAGGAAAAGAAATTTATATTTAAAACTACTAACCTGCAAAGTTTATAAAACCTTGCAGGTTTAATACAACAACCAAATTAATACTTACAAGCTCAAAAAAGATCTTGCAGCAAATTCAGAACTATGATTATAATTTCTAGCCCAACTCCACAAGTCGGTGAAATCGAAACCATTCATTCTCTTTTTGAGAATGGACTAGAGTTGCTTCATGTTCGAAAACCAGAATTTACTAAACTCGAAATGGAAGTTTTTGTTACAGCAATTAGACAAGAATATAGAAACCAACTTTCATTGCACAGTCATCATCAATTGGCAGAAGCAGTTGGGATTAATCGCATTCATTTTAAAGAAAAAAAACGAAATGAAACATCCGAAAATTGTTTGAAGGATTGGAAAAAACGAGGATTTAAACTCTCTACTTCCATTCATAGTTTGAGTGACTTTGAAAAATTATCTAATGTTTTTGATTACGCATTTTTTGGACCCGTTTTCGAAAGTATTTCTAAACCAAAGTACGTTTCAGATATTGATTTTGAAAAAGAATTAAAACAAAGAAACAACAACAAAACTGAATTAATTGCTCTTGGAGGAATTACATCTGAGAGAATCAAAACTGCATTGAATTATGGTTTTGATGATGTGGCGCTTTTAGGTACCATCTGGAATAGCAACAACCGAATAGAAAATTATAAACTATGTCAGCAAATCGCCCTTTCGTATTAACAATTGCGGGTTTTGATCCTTCTGGAGGCGCAGGAATTCTTGCAGATGCGAAAACATTTGAGCAGCATCATGTATATGGATTTGCAGTGAATACAGGGAATACCATTCAAACTGAAAATGAGTTCTTCGAAATACAATGGACTGACTTAGATTTTGTTTTGAAATCATTAGAAAAATTGTTCGAAAATCACACTATTAAAGCCGTCAAAATTGGAATTATTCCTTCATTAAATTATCTAAGAGAAATTGTTTGGGTTGTGAAAAAACTTTCGCCAAAAACAAAGACTGTTTGGGATACAGTTTTGAAGTCCAGTAGCGAATTCCATTTTACAACTATCGAAAATCAAGCTATTTTGATTGAGATATTAAAAGAAATAGATTTAATAACACCTAATTATAATGAGATTTTACAATTGTCTTTGATAGAAAAAAATCCAGTTTTAATCGCTCTTGAACTTTCAAAATACTGTTCCACTTTACTTAAAGGAGGTCATAATCCATTTGCTGTAGGTATTGATTATTTATATACCAGAAATGAAATCTTCAGGCTTGCGCCAAATAGCCCATTAGCTTCCGAAAAGCATGGCTCCGGCTGCGTATTATCATCCGCTATTACAGCCAATTTAGCCTTGGAACAAGACCTAAAAACAGCATGCAGCAACGCCAAAAAATATATAGAAACCTATTTACAATCGAACCAAACAAAATTAGGATACCATTATGAATAACCAATTACAATATATTTCGCAAGGAAACACAGTCGAAGAACAAGTATACAACATCCACAAAGCACTGGATAATGGTTGCGATTGGATACAAATGAGATTCAAAAAAAATTATTCAGATGATGCTTTTACTTTGGCGGAAGCCGTAAAAATGTTGTGCAAAGAATATTTAGCAACTTTTATCATCAATGACAACGTTCATTTAGCTAAGCAATTGGATGCGGATGGAGTTCATTTAGGTTTGAGTGATATGAGCGTTAAAGAAGCAAGACTCATTTTAGGCAAAACAAAAATCATAGGAGGTACCGCAAATACTTTTGAAGACGTGCTTCAAAGAACAACCGAAAATTGTGATTATATTGGTTTGGGACCATACCAATTTACAACTACTAAACAACATTTAAGTCCAATTTTAGGACTAGAAGGATATCGTTCGATTATCGCACAAATGAAGGCGAAAAACATCCAAATCCCAATTTATGCCATTGGAGGAATAACACTGGAGCATATAGAAAGTTTGATGAAAACTGGAATTCACGGTATAGCGGTTTCAGGTTTGATTACACAAACTGAAAATGCTTCGCAACTGATAAAACAACTTAACGACAAATTATATGTTACCATTTAAAATAGGAGATAAAACCTTCGAATCCCGCTTGTTTTTGGGTACCGGAAAATTTGGTTCCAATCAACAAATGGAAGAAGCCATTTTAGCATCCGGGAGCGAGTTAGTTACTGTCGCACTAAAACGTATCGATTTAGAAACCGAAACAGATGCTATTTTAGCACATCTAAAACACCCAAGAATTAATTTATTGCCCAATACTTCTGGTGCAAGAAATGCGAAAGAAGCCGTTTTTGCTGCGCAATTAGCCCGCGATGCATTAGAAACCAATTGGCTTAAACTCGAAATTCATCCTGATCCAAAATATTTAATGCCTGATGCAATCGAAACTTTGAAAGCTACAGAAGCATTAGCTAAATTAGGATTTATTATTTTGCCTTACATTCATGCAGATCCGGTTTTATGCAAGCGGTTGGAAGACGCCGGAACGTCAGCGGTTATGCCATTGGGATCGCCTATTGGGAGCAACAAAGGATTAAAAACCATAGATTTTTTAGAAATAATTATCGAACAGAGCAAAGTTCCCGTCATTATAGATGCCGGAATTGGAGCACCATCTGATGCCGCAAAAGCAATGGAACTTGGAGCCGATGCAGTTTTAGTAAATACTGCAATTGCTGTGGCAGGAAATCCCAAATTGATGGCAGAGGCTTTCAGAGAAGCTGTCATTGCAGGTCGAAAAGCATTCGAAGCAAAAATCGCTCAACAACATAATCGAGCGGTGGCTTCAAGCCCGCTGACGGCATTTTTGTATGAGTAATCCTCTCCCCTCCCGAAGTTTCGGGTCTCTCCAAAGGAGAAGGAGACATAACCGCATAAAAACATACGGAGTAAAGTAAAACTAACTCATTATCTAATAAATGAAAACATTCAAATCGGTTTTTGAAAACTATAATTGGGACAGCATTCAAACCAAAATATACCAAACCACAACTCAAGAGGTAGAACGTTCATTGGTCAAAAGCAAACGGAATCTCGACGATTTCCTGGCATTGATTTCTCCGGCTGCCAAACCGTATTTAGAACAAATGGCAAATATGAGTCACGAATTGACCAAAAAGCGATTTGGAAAAACCATTCAGATGTATGCGCCTTTGTATTTGAGTAACGAGTGTCAAAACATTTGCACCTATTGTGGTTTTAGTTTAGACAATAAAATCAAACGAAAAACCATCAACGAAAGCGAAATCACATTAGAGGTTGAAGCCTTGAAAAAAGCAGGATTTGATCATGTTTTATTGGTTACCGGCGAAGCAAACCATACCGTAAATGTTCATTATTTTCTAAAGACAATTGCTCAAATAAAAAACGATTTTTCTACTATTTCAGCAGAAGTGCAACCACTTTCTAAAGAAGAATACGAACAATTACACAAAGCGGGTGTTTATTCAATTTTAGTATACCAAGAAACCTATCATCGTGATGTTTACAAACAATATCATACAAAAGGCAAAAAATCCAATTTCGATTTTCGTTTAGATACACCGGACCGAATAGGAACTGCGGGTATTCATAAAATTGGTTTGGGTGTTTTATTAGGTTTGGAAGATTGGCGTACAGACAGTTTTTTCAATGCCTTGCATTTAGATTATTTACAAAAAACGTATTGGCAAACTAAATATGCGGTTTCTTTCCCCAGATTGCGACCGGCAGAAGGAGTTATTGAGCCTAACTTTATCATGGATGATAGTGATTTGACCCAGCTCATTTGCGCCTACCGTTTGTGGAATGTAGATTTAGAGATTTCTATTTCCACTCGTGAAAATGAAATTTTTAGAAATAATATAATCCCGATTGGAGTTACAAGCATGAGTGCCGGTTCTAAAACTAACCCTGGTGGTTATGTTGTTGATCCGCAATCCTTGGAACAATTTGAAATCAGTGACGAACGATCGGCTTCAGAGATTGCAAAAGTCATTTCCAATAAAGGATATGAACCCGTTTGGAAAGACTGGGATAAAATATACAGTCAAATGTCATAAAGTCTTAATGTCGAAAGAACTCAACTTAAATTTTTTATTTTCTTTTGACTTTCAACTTTATGACTTTTCAACTTTATGATATTTCAATATTAAAACTAAACCAAAATGAGTGTTATACAGGATTTTTTACGCTACAACCGACAAATGATGGTACCAGAAATAGGTGATTTGGGACAGGGGAAACTCAAGAAAGCTAAAATTTTAGTGATTGGCGCAGGCGGACTAGGATGTCCTATCTTGCAATATACAGCAACGGCCGGAATTGGAACTATAGGAATTGTTGATTTTGACACAATCGAATTACACAACTTGCACCGTCAAATTTTATATACGGAAGAACATGTAGCTCAATCAAAAGCAATTACAGCAAAATTAGTCTTAGAAACTTTAAATCCATTGATTACTGTTATTGCCTTTGAAGAAAAATTAACTATTGAAAACGCCTCACAAATTATTAAAGACTTTGATGTGATTGTTGACGGTTGTGATAACTTCGAAACCCGCTATCTGATAAATGATACTTGTGTACAACTAGGTAAATCATTAATATATGGGAGCATTTTAAAATTTGAAGGCCAAATGGCAGTTTTCAATCATAAAGGAAATAAGAATCTTCGTGACTTATTCCCTGAACCACCAAACCCAAAAGACGTTCCCAATTGTAATTTGAATGGCGTATTAGGTTCGCTTCCTGGAATTATCGGCACGATGATGGCGCAGGAGACGTTGAAACTGATTATGGATTTACCAACTTTAGAAAATGAATTGGTACTATTTAATACACTGGATTGGAGTTTTAAGAAACTGAAGTTTTAAATGCTAATTGCTGTTTAATATTTCCATAA
>JAYTBZ010000212.1:0-3661 GCA_043736705.1 Flavobacterium sp.
TGCGTTACGCGTAATTAGAACGTGTAAAGAAATGGGAATTAAAACAGTAGCTGTTTACTCTACTGCCGATGCCGAAAGTCTACATGTTAAGTTTGCTGATGAAGCGGTTTGTATAGGACCACCTCCAAGCAACTTATCCTATTTAAAAATGTCAAATATTATTGCTGCTGCAGAAATTACAAATGCAGATGCAATACATCCAGGATATGGATTTCTCTCCGAAAATTCTAAATTTTCTAAAATTTGTCAAGAACACGGAATCAAATTTATTGGAGCTTCTCCAGAAATGATTGATAGAATGGGAGATAAAGCTTCGGCAAAATCAACTATGATTGAAGCGGGTGTTCCTTGTGTTCCGGGTTCTGTTGGGATTTTAGAATCGTATGAACAAGCCCTGCAACTATCCAGAGATTTTGGTTTTCCAGTAATGCTTAAAGCAACTGCTGGTGGTGGTGGTAAAGGAATGAGAGCGGTTTGGAAAGAGGAAGAATTATTGAAAGCTTGGGAAGGTGCGCGTCAAGAATCGGCTGCAGCTTTTGGAAACGACGGCATGTACTTAGAGAAATTAATCGAAGAGCCACGCCATATTGAAATTCAAGTTGTAGGTGATTCTTACGGAAAAGCGTGTCACTTATCAGAAAGAGATTGTTCGGTTCAACGACGTCATCAAAAACTGACTGAAGAAACGCCATCTCCATTTATGACCGATGAATTGCGTCAAAAAATGGGCGAAGCAGCCGTTAAAGCAGCAGAGTATATCAAATACGAAGGTGCTGGAACAGTAGAATTTTTGGTAGATAAAAACCGTAACTTCTACTTTATGGAAATGAATACACGTATTCAAGTTGAACATCCAATTACGGAGCAAGTTATCGATTATGACTTGATTAGAGAGCAAATTATGGTTGCTGCTGGAATACCTATTTCTGGTAAAAATTACTTGCCACAGTTGCATGCGATAGAATGTAGAATTAATGCAGAAGATCCGTATAATGATTTCCGTCCATCTCCAGGAAAAATCACAACCTTGCATATGCCAGGTGGACACGGAGTTCGTTTAGATACTCACGTTTATTCAGGGTACACGATTCCGCCAAACTACGATTCCATGATTGCTAAATTAATAACTACTGCTCAATCGAGAGAAGAAGCAATTAGTAAAATGAGAAGAGCATTAGACGAATTTGTAATTGAAGGAATAAAAACTACCATTCCGTTTCACAGACAATTAATGGATGATCCTAGATATATTTCAGGAGATTATACCACAGCATTTATGGATACTTTTAAGATGAACGATCCAGATTAAATATACTTTTTTTAAGTAAAAACCTTGCAAAGATGCAAGGTTTTTTTATTTCACATTTTTTATAACAAAATCTAGTGCCTGTAGTTCAATCTATTTTTTGTCTAATCGAGCGCTGTAGATATAACGAGCGTAAGTAAGATATAATAAAGGTTCTCGACTACACTTGAATCGACATATATCTATTTTATAAACAGTATTGCTAATATAAAGTTTCTTTCAACCATTTGAAAAATTCTGCTTGCCAAACTTGTGCATTTTGAGGCTTTAGTACCCAGTGGTTCTCTTCAGGGAAATATAAGAATCTGCTTTTTATTCCCCGAAGTTGAGCCGCTTGAAACGCTTCTTGTCCTTGTCCTATCGGTACACGGAAATCTTTTCCGCCATGAATGATCAGAATAGGTTTATTCCATTTTTCTACCAAGGTCATTGGGTTAAATGTAGTGTAGGCTTTTTGCACAAGAGCATTGTTTTTCTCCCAATACGCACCACCAAAATCCCAGTTGGCAAAAAAAACTTCCTCAGTAGTACCGTACATGCTTTGTGTATTGAAAACACCATCATGTGCAATAAAAGTTTTGAAACGGTTGTTGTGTATTCCAGCTAAATAGAAGGCAGAATACCCGCCGTAACTGGCACCAACACATCCTAATCGAGTTGCATCTACATATTTTTCTTTTGCCAAATCATCAATTGCTGCTAGGTAATCATCCATTACCTGACCACCCCAGTCTTTACTTATTTGCTCATTCCACGCTACACCATGTCCTTGCATTCCCCGACGGTTTGGTGCTACAACAATATAACCATTAGCAGCCATCAACTGTAAATTCCATCGGTAGGAATAAAATTGCGTCAATGGCGATTGCGGTCCACCTTGACAATATAAAAGTGTTGGGTATTTTTTTGAAGCATCAAAATTTGGCGGTAAAACCACCCAAACCAACATTTTTTTGCCATCTGTTGTTGTAACGTAGCGTCTTTCGGTTTTGCTTAACGCCAAAGAATAATAAGTTGCTGTATTGACATTTGAAAGTTGTTTCCAAGTGTTTGTCTTCAAATTACAGGAAAAAATTTCTGTAGCATGATTCATATCGGTTCTCGTTACTATGATGTTGTCACCAGAAAAACCAACCAAGTCATTGACATCAAATGCACCAGTAGTGATTTGGCGAACGGTAATTGCCATTTTAGTTAGACCTGGAAAATTAACTTCAAAAAGCTGTTTTGTTCCGTCGATCGGTGCCACAAAATAAATTTTACTGCCATCCGTACTCCAGATGAAGTTGTTTACGGTTCCATCCCAATTTGCCGTCAGGTTCATTTTTATTCCTTTGAAACTAACAATCAAGTCATTTTTATCGGCCTCATACCCATCATGTTTCATCTGCAACCAAGTTAAATTACCTGTTGGAGAAAATTGTGGAGCGGTATCATATCCTAGATTTTCTGCGGTTCTAATGGTAGTTTTCCCGGTTGTTAAATTGTATTCAAAAATATTGGTATTGGTTGAAACTGCGTAATCAGTTCCTGCCTTTTTCTTACTTACGTAAAAGATACTTTTGCTATCTGGCGACCAAATATAATCTTCGTCTCCGCCAAAAGGTTTTTGAGGACTGTCGAAATTTTCACCTTTCATGATGTCAATTCCTATTGCTTCCTCTTTATTTTCTTTATAAAAAATATGATTGTATTTTCCTTCGTTCCAAGTGTCCCAATGACGGTAATTCAATCCATCATAGATTTGAACGTCTGATTTTTCTAGTTCTGGATAAAAATCTTTACCATGAACTTTTTCGATTTTTACTTCATTATGATACAAAATGTATTTCCCGTCTGGAGAAGTATTTTTATCTTTTAAAAGGGCTGCGGTATCTTTTATTTCGGTAGGCTTCCCACCATTTACGGGTAAAGAGTATAGTTTTGTTTCCGATTTATTTTCTTGAACAACAGGAGTTGTTACTTTGTAAACGATATTTTTTCCATCCTTAGAAATTCCTAAGGGAGTTACTCTTCCTAGTTTCCATAATAGTTCCGGAGTCATCATATTTTGTATCATAGCGTTTAAACTTATAAGTAATAAGGGTATAAAAAATAATTTTTTAGTGCGTTAAAATTAGCCATTTTTATTCGATTGTTGTCTTTCTAAGAAGTTCGTTTTAGCCCCGATAGAAATGGAAATCCTTCTTGTTTTTGCTTTAAAAAAACAATAAGATTGCAATAAATAGCGGGATTAGCTCCAGAAATAAATTCAGAATAAGTCTAAAAAAATATTATTTTTATAAAAAATATCTGAATATGGATTTGAGTTATTGGGAGTTAAAAAATTGGTTTACAAATATAGATTATACCATT
>JAYTBZ010000213.1:0-3660 GCA_043736705.1 Flavobacterium sp.
AATAGATGAACATGCAGCGGACTACGCAAAGGATTACATCAAGATCAAAGATTTGGCTTTAAAAAGTAAACGAATTACTGCTATTGGAAAATGGTTTGACGAAAAAATAAAAGAAACATACATCAAAATCATCGGAGAATATAGAGATTGTGCTTTTACTAACAATTGGTTAAAAAAATAGATTCGCAAATTGTTTTAGAGCTTAGAATTAAGAATAAAATATTTTCGATAAACAAATAAAAGAGTTAGTTTTATGTTTTCATAAAGCTAACTCTTTTTAATTTTAAACATACTCATTACATGTCAGACGTAGCAGCAATTCATAACTTAGTTCAAAAACGAAACGAATTAAAGACAGAAATAGCCAAAATCATTGTGGGTCAAGATGCGGTTGTAGACCAAATTTTGCTTTGCATCTTTTCTGGAGGTCACGCATTATTAGTTGGAGTTCCAGGATTGGCCAAAACACTATTGGTAAATACACTTTCGCAGGCGTTAGGACTTAATTTCAAGCGAATCCAATTTACGCCAGATTTGATGCCGTCGGATATTCTTGGAAGTGAAATACTGGATGAAAATCGTCATTTTAAATTTATAAAAGGACCTATTTTTTCAAATATTATTCTTGCAGATGAGATCAATAGAACACCACCAAAAACACAAGCCGCACTATTGGAAGCGATGCAGGAACGTTCGGTAACAATTGCGGGTGAAAACCATAAACTAGACTTGCCGTATTTTGTGCTAGCTACTCAAAATCCTATAGAGCAAGAAGGAACGTATCCTTTGCCAGAAGCACAATTAGATCGATTCATGTTCGCTATTAAACTAGGATATCCTTCGTTTCTAGAAGAAGTTCAAGTGGTAAAGCAAACCACTTCGGATATAAAAAATACGATAAACCCATTGTTTACCGCTCAGGAAATAATTGATTTTCAACAGTTGATTCGTCGGATACCAGTTGCAGATAATGTAATTGAATACGCGGTAACACTGGTTAGCAAAACCCGTCCGGATAATCCGTTGTCTAATGAGTTTGTAAAAAATTATTTAGATTGGGGAGCAGGACCTCGTGCTTCTCAAAATTTAATTTTAGCGGCTAAAGCCAATGCTGCTTTTAAGGGTAAATTTTCACCAGATATCGAAGATGTGAAAGCAGTAGCCATTGGAATATTGCGTCATAGAATAATAAAAAATTACAAAGCAGATGCTGAAGGCATTACTGAACAAATGATTATTGAAAAATTGTTTTAAAAATTTCGACTTGCTTTTCACACGTTTTTTGTCTTAACTATAACGATTTCTTAGTCGTCGTTCTTTTTGTTTTTCAAAAATGAAGCTGTTGTAAATAATTTAGTATGGATTAAACAGTATAGTGTTAATTTTTTAAAATTTTATCAATTATACGCATCAAAAATCAGTATTAGGTAATAATATGTTTTCAAATCACTGCATCCCCTAAATTTTTTTTAATATCATTTGAAATAACTAAATTTGCGAGATAAATAAAAATTGAGCTATTTGAGCTTTTATTTTTGTGTGAATCAAAGCAATTAGCCACTAACATTGAAAAAAATCTATTATGAGCATTTATAGCGATTATCTTAGAGAAATCGAAGAAAGAAAAGGGCAGGGATTGCATCCAAAACCTATTGATGGTGCTGAATTACTAAGCGAAATCATTACACAAATAAAAGATATTGACAACGCCGATCGTGCCGAATCATTACATTTTTTCATTTACAATACCGTGCCGGGTACTACACCTGCAGCTGGTGCTAAAGCAGTTTTTTTAAAGGAAATTATTCAAGGAATAGCAGTAGTTAATGAAATTACTCCCGCTTTTGCATTTGAATTATTATCACACATGAAAGGGGGACCTTCTATTAAAGTTTTATTAGATTTAGCTTTAGGAGATCATATCGAAATTGCCACGCAGGCAGCTGAGGTACTGAAAACACAGTTTTTTCTATATGAAGCAGATACAAATCGCTTAGAAGAAGCGTATAAAAACGGAAATACAATTGCTACAGCTATTTTAGAAAGTTATGCTAAAGCGGAGTTTTTTACAAAACTTCCAGAGGTAGTTGAAGAAATAAAAGTGGTAACATATATTGCTGGCGAAGGAGATATTTCAACAGATTTATTGTCGCCTGGAAACCAAGCACACTCTAGGTCAGATCGTGAACTTCATGGTAAATGTTTGATTTCTCCAGCAGCACAAGACGAAATTCAAGCCTTGCAAGCACAGCATCCAGATAAAAGTGTGATGCTTATTGCTGAAAAAGGAACTATGGGTGTAGGGTCGTCAAGAATGTCAGGTGTTAATAATGTGGCGCTTTGGACCGGTAAAAAAGCAAGTCCGTACGTTCCATTTATAAATATTGCGCCTATTGTAGCAGGAACAAACGGAATTTCACCAATATTCCTTACTACTGTTGATGTAACGGGTGGTATTGGTCTTGATCTTAAAAACTGGATTAAGAAATTAGATGTTGATGGAAATCCAATTCGTAACGAAAGTGGCGATGTTGTGCTGGAAGAAGCCTATTCGGTAGCTACTGGAACGGTACTAACCATCAATACCAAAACCAAAAAATTATACAATGGCGATACAGAATTAATCGATATTGCTAAAGCATTTACTCCTCAGAAAATGGAGTTCATTAAAGCTGGAGGATCTTATGCGATTGTTTTTGGAAAAAAATTACAAACTTTTGCGTCCAGAACATTAGGAATTGCAATTGTGCCCGTTTTTGCTCCATCAAAAGAAGTTTCTGTTGATGGACAAGGATTAACGGCAGTTGAAAAAATATTTAATAAAAATGCGGTTGGTAATACGCCAGGAAAAGTGCTTCATGCAGGTTCTGACGTTCGTGTTACCGTAAACATCGTAGGGTCTCAAGATACGACTGGTTTAATGACTTCTCAAGAATTAGAGTCGATGGCAGCTACTGTGATTTCACCTATTGTTGATGGTGCTTATCAGTCCGGTTGCCATACTGCATCAGTTTGGGACAATAAATCGAAAGCGAATATTCCAAGATTGATGAAGTTTATGAATGATTTTGGTTTAATTACGGCTCGGGATCCAAAAGGAGAATATCACGCCATGACTGATGTTATTCACAAAGTTTTAAATGATATCACGGTAGATGAGTGGGCTATCATTATTGGTGGTGACTCGCATACTAGAATGTCAAAGGGAGTTGCGTTTGGTGCTGATTCCGGAACCGTTGCACTAGCATTAGCTACTGGAGAGGCGTCTATGCCAATTCCAGAATCAGTAAAAGTGACTTTTAAAGGCGACATGAAAAATTACATGGATTTCCGTGATGTCGTTCATGCTACACAATCTCAAATGTTGAAGCAATTTGGTGGAGAAAATGTATTTCAGGGTCGAATTATCGAGGTACATTTAGGAACACTTACTGCAGATCAAGCGTTTACTTTTACAGATTGGACGGCAGAAATGAAAGCGAAAGCTTCGATTTGTATTTCTGAAGACGATACTTTAATCAAATCACTAGAAATTGCGCAGGGAAGAATCCAAATCATGATCGATAAAGGTATGGATAACGAAAAGCAAGTTCTAAAAGGATTGATTGCTATTGCCAATAATAGAATTGAAGAAATTAAATCAGGTACTAAACCAGCTTT
>JAYTBZ010000214.1:0-3657 GCA_043736705.1 Flavobacterium sp.
CTCGAAAATAGAAAAAATAGCACCGATTCTAGAAATAATGCTTTTATCTCTAAGGTAGGTTCAAAGTATAAAGCTAATGATAATTTTCAGCTGGATTACGATGTTTTCTTTAGAAAAAACGATCAGCAGGATGTTGATAACAGTCAAAGTAATTTTAGTTCTTTTGCTAATGGAAATTCTTTTAACAGCTCAAACACGGTTATCGCATTTCAAAATCAAGCACCAGTTTCATTCAATCAAAGTTTGAATTTATTTTATACGCAAAACCCCAAAAATACTTGGGTAATTGAAGTGCAGCATCAATACGAGGATGAAGATCCCTTTTACAATCCGCAATTATCGGTTAATCCATATCAAAACAATAGCTCGCAAGATCCAAATGATCCAAGTGCTGTTTTTGTAAATGAAAACAGTTTAAAGATTGAGCAGTCTCGATTTGTAAAAACTAATAAAGTAGATGCTAAAGCCGATTATTATTACCAAATCTCTAACAAAAGTATACTGAATGTAACGGCAGGAAATTCTAATGCATTTCAAACCTATAATTCAAGTCTGTTGCAAATTTTGGAGGATAAATCAGTTAATCCAATAGAACAAGCAGCCTATAACAATGATGTTCGCTACGCGTTTAATGATGTTTTTTTAGGACTTCACTACAAGTTTATAGTTGGTAAGTTTACCTTTAATCCTGGGTTTTCGATCCATCAATACAACACCAACAATCAGCAATTTGGTACTGGGTATCAATTGAATTTCAGTAGATTTCTTCCTGATATGTTTGCCCGTTGGGATTTAAAAAAATCAGAAAACATAACCTATAATTTTAATGTTCGTAATGGGTTTAATGATATAAACTCCTTAGTGGAAGGGTTTATTTTTACTAATTTCAACAGTATTGCAAGAGGTAATTCACAACTGCAAAACTCATTAGTTACTAGCCATAGATTGAATTATTCGAAGTATAACTTGTATAATTTCACTACCATTTTTGGAAATATTTCGTACACAACCACAAAAGATCCAGTAGTGAATGGGATATCTTTTCAAAGTATTTATTCTACCTCTGACCGTTTGAATTTAGACGCAGAAAATGAAAACTTGAACGGGAATTTGTTTTATAGCAAGAGTTTCAAGAAGTATTATAAAGTAACAGGCGGTATAAATGCTGGATGGAATAAAAACTTTGTTTTAAACCGAAGAGTGGCCAATGGGACTACGCAGGAGTTTATTCAAGGAATCGAAAACGTGAATCATAGCTACAATCTAGCATTTGCAACGCAGTTTAAAAAATATCCGAATATTGATTTAGGATATCGAATTAATTTCTCAGAGCAAGCTTCAAACAAGTTTACTACGCAAAACCCAACTGTAAAGCTAAATTACTACTTTTTGAATGGGTTAAATGTCAATTGGGATTATTCATTTAATCGCTTTAAAAATGAAACCACAGGGTTAACAAACGATTTTGAAATCATGACGGCAACCTTAAATTATATCAAAAAGGACTCGAAATTTGAGTATAGAATACAGGCGAATAACCTTTTAAATACGAGATCAAGATTAAACAACTCGTTTAGCGTAAATGGTTTTAATGCCAATGAAACCATTATTTTACCACGATTTGTAACGTTTATTTTAAAGTACAACATTTAGCCAAATTAAAAGGGGATTTTGACTGAACAAAATCCCCTTTTTTATTTTAAATCTGTACTGAATTACAATCCAAATGCTGTTTTTACTTGGTCAACAAAATCTAATTTTTCCCAAGTAAACAATTCTACAGTAACTGTTTTTTCGTTTCCACCTGGAGCAGAAAAAGTTTTAGTAACTGTTTCAGGAGTACGTCCCATGTGTCCGTAAGCAGCAGTTTCACTATAAATTGGGTTTCTTAATTTTAAACGTTGCTCAATGAAGTACGGACGCATATCAAAAATAGCTTCTACTTTTTTAGCAATTTCACCATTTGTCAAATTTACTTTCGCAGTACCATAAGTTTCAATAAAAATACCCATTGGTTTAGCAACTCCAATCGCATACGAAACTTGTACTAAAATCTCATCGGCAACACCAGCTGCAACTAAGTTCTTAGCAATGTGTCGGGTAGCATACGCAGCGCTTCTATCTACTTTACTTGGATCTTTACCAGAAAACGCTCCACCACCGTGAGCACCTTTTCCACCGTAAGTATCAACGATAATTTTTCTTCCTGTCAATCCAGTATCTCCGTGTGGTCCTCCAATTACGAATTTTCCGGTTGGGTTAATATGGTATTGAATTTTATCATTGAATAAATGAGCGTGTGTTGGATTTTTAGCGATAATCCTTGGAATCAAAATTTCAACGATATCTTTTTTGATTTTAGCAAGCATCACCGCTTCTTCATCAAAATCATCGTGTTGTGTTGAAATTACAATAGCCTCAATACGTGTAGGTTTGTTATCATCGCTATATTCTAATGTCACTTGCGATTTAGCATCAGGGCGCAAATAAGTGATTTCCTTATTTTCACGTCTTAAAACCGCTAATTCTTGTAACAATTTGTGAGATAAATCAAGTGCCAACGGCATGTAATTATCTGTTTCGTTAGTGGCGTAACCAAACATCATTCCTTGATCTCCTGCACCTTGATCTTCTGGATTTGCTCTATCAACACCTTGATTAATATCAGCAGATTGTTCGTGAATTGCAGAAAGAATACCACAAGAATTGGCTTCAAACATGTATTCGCTTTTAGTGTAGCCAATTTTTCTGATTACATCACGAGCGATTTGTTGTACATCTAAATAGGTATTTGATTTTACTTCTCCTGCTAAAATCACTTGACCTGTTGTCACTAAAGTTTCACATGCTACTTTAGAATCGGCATCAAATGCCAAAAAATTATCAATTAATGCATCTGAAATTTGATCTGCAATTTTGTCTGGGTGTCCTTCGCTTACAGATTCTGACGTAAATAAATAGGCCATAAGTACTTTAGTTTTAAAATTAAGCGAGAAAAAATAATTGCTGAAAAAACTAAAGGAGCGTTTCTGCTTTAGCATTTTTTTCTACTGAAAATGTATCAGTACTCATAATGAATTAGTATCATTATGAAGAGGTTGCAATCAGTTCAAATTTTTCCTCTAATATTCGGGTGCAAAGGTATGAAACCATTTTGAATTGCAAATTAAACTTCATTTTTTTTTGTAGTTAAATCTTTTTTGGAACAGTGCAGTCAGAATATTTTTTTGAATTTATTTTTAAAAGTGAATTGTATTCTTAAAAACTTATTTAGATGTTTAAAAATCAAACAAATAAATACATGAAAATGAATAGGTGCAATCCTTATAAATACTAAGAGTAGTTCTTCATAAAGATGAATTTTATCTGTCGCTATTTCAGGACTAGACAAGTTTTAATATTCTTATTTTGGCTGGTGTAAAATGGTTTTGTTTACTGTTGCCTCGTCAAAATAATAATGGAGAAAACAAAAGCTCAACTATTTTTTTTAAGTGTATTCAAAAATAGATTGCACATAAAAATTTGCTTGCTAACTAATTTAGTATTTAATTTGCAGTCAAAAGTTCACAACTGTATTGAAATGTTATAAAGAAAGGCAGAGGGATTAGACCCGATGAAGCCTTAGCAACCCTTCGATTTATCGAAGAAGGTGCTGCA
>JAYTBZ010000215.1:0-3643 GCA_043736705.1 Flavobacterium sp.
TTAAGAGCTACTAGAAGGTATTTTCCTGCTTTTAAATTCTCAAGTTGAAAAGTCTTTAAACTATCCAAGGTATTGGTTACATATTTTGGAGTCTGATTATATACAATAGAATCGGTAAAAGTATCATTTACTTCATACAACAGGACCGAAACAAATGATTCGACTTCTTTGTCGTAAGCGCTTTTTACCTTGCCGCGAAGGCTTAAGGAGTCAATGTAATTTCCAGTAGAAAATACATACTTAAATTGATTGAACGGATTTCCTTCGTTATTGTCAGCTATGCTTTGCCCAAAATTAAAGCTATACGTGGTGTTGGGCTGCAAGGTGTCTTTGATTTTTATGGTAATTGTTTTGCTTGGAGTAGTAGGAAGAATCAAGGGTTCGTATTTCATTGGGGGTGAAATAATCAATTGTTTATTCAGATTTTTGAGTTTAATGTTTTCGTCAAAAACTAATTTAATTTCGTTGCCTTTAAAGTTCTTACTAAAATTTTCTGGGTAGCTTGCTTTCAAAACGGGTGCAATGGTATCTTTTAAACCGCCAGTGATGGAGCCTCTTTTTGCACATCCAATGGTTATTAACAGCAAGAGTAAAAAGGTATATTTTAAATTGTTTTTCAACATATCAAATCAAAATTTAGAATTTACAAAATAACAATTATAATTCATGCAATTGAAATTTTTTATAGATTTATTATTAGCGATATAATTTTGTTTGCATATCTTTTTGTGTTTTTAAATGTTTAATTTTACAACAAATAGTCTTGTTGTGACTGGTTTGTCGTTAGAATTTAATCCATCGTAAAATAGATAATATTAATAATGAGAAAAATAGAACACATAGGAATTGCTGTTAAGGATTTGGAAATGTCGAATGGTATTTTCGAAAAACTTTTTGGCGCTCCCGCATATAAATTTGAAGAGGTAGCAAGCGAGGGAGTAACCACGTCTTTTTTTAAGTGCGGACCTAATAAAATTGAGCTCCTTGCCGCAACCAATCCAGAAAGTCCAATTGCTAAGTTTATAGAAAAAAAGGGAGAGGGAATTCACCATATCGCTTTTGATGTAGAAGATATTGTTGCTGAAATAGCGCGTTTGCAAAAAGAAGGATTTGTTGTTATAAATGAAACTCCAAAAAAAGGCGCTGACAATAAGTTAGTTGCATTTTTGCATCCTAAAAGTACAAACGGTGTTTTGATAGAGTTGTGTCAGGAAATAAAATAATTCAATGTTTCACCAGAAGATAGTATTCTAATTGTCAGTTAGTTTCTTTTTAAAATAAAGTAATAATTAAACTATATTCAAATCTAAGTCGAAAATATTTGGAGCAAATGAAAAATAGTAGTAATATTGCACACTCTAAACCGGTCCTATAGCTCAGCTGGTTAGAGCACCTGACTCATAATCAGGTGGTCCCTGGTTCGAGCCCAGGTGGGACCACAATAAGCCCTTTGAAACAATAGTTTTAGGGGGCTTTCTTTTTAGCTCAAAACCAATTCAACCAAAAAAGCGTATATTTGACTTTACAGGTTTGAATAATTTCTCTGCATAGTTTAATAGATATTCTGTAAAATTAGTACCTTTGAATCAATGGCGATAAAACTAAACAAACTTTATTTCATGTTCATTTTCCTTTTAGGGATTTTGGACCTTTTTGCTGGGCCTGGAAGTTCTGGACCACCAGCTCCGACAGAGCGAAGGCCGCCACCACCTCCGGGATTGACAATTGATGATAATGTTACAATGCTGATCCTTGCTATCTTCATAGGGATTTATTTTATATACCGCTATCAGCAAAAAACAAAAACTCCAATTTAAATTGGAGTTTTTGTTTTTTATTAATAATCCTGTATTTTTAGATTGTTCCTATTTAGTCTAAACGGTTAGTTATAAACTCAAAGTAGTGTCATAATTGTATAACACAATCGGAATTATTTGTTGTATAATCTTGAAACGTATTTGCCGATTACATCAAATTCCAAATTTATTTTTGTACCAATAGTAAAGTTTTTGAAATTAGTGTGTTCGTAAGTGTAAGGGATTATAGCTACGCTAAACTGATTTTGTTTAGAATCAACTACGGTTAAACTTACACCATTTACGGTAATAGAACCCTTTTCGATAGTGATATTGTTCATCTTTTCGTCATATTCAAAAGTATAAAGCCAACTTCCGTTGGTTTGTTCTGCAGTAATGCAGGTTCCTATTTGATCTACGTGTCCTTGCACAATGTGTCCGTCAAGTCTGTCACCAAGTTTCATCGCTCGTTCTAAATTCACGCTATCTCCAATTTTCCAGTCACCTAAATTTGTTTTTTTTATGGTCTCGTTTATTGCAGTTACCGTATAAAAAGTATCATTTATTGCAACAACAGTCAAGCAAATTCCATTGTGCGCTACGCTTTGGTCAATTTGCAGTTCGGCAGTAAGTGACGAGTTCATTGTTAGGTGAATGTTGCTATTTTCTTTTCTTATTTCTTGGATAATGCCAAGTGTTTCTATTATTCCTGTGAACATTTCTTGTTTTATTTTACTAAATTTGCACTTCAAAATTAGCAATAAATAACGGGATGTCATGATGAAAAAAGCAGAAAATATAATAGTTGGGATTTCTATAGGGGATTTAAACGGTATCGGAAGCGAGGTTGTTTTAAAAGCATTTGAGGATTCCCGAATGTTAGAGTTGTGCACCCCTGTTATCTTTGCTAATGTTAAGTTGCTGTCTTTTGTCAAGAAAAGTTTTCAATCTGCTTCAGTGTTACATGGAATTGACAAGCTGGATCAGATTGTGCCCGGTAAAATCAATGTTTTAAATGTTTGGAAAGAAGGAGTCGATCTTAACTTTGGAGTTGGTGATCCAAAGGCAGGTGAATATGCTATAAAATCATTTGTTGCAGGAACAAAAGCTTTAAAAGATGATTTTATAGATGTGCTGGTAACCGCGCCTATTAATAAATATAATATCCAGTCGGAGGATTTCAAATTTCCGGGTCATACAGATTATTTGGATCAAGAACTAGAGGGGAATGCACTTATGCTTATGGTTAAGGATAATTTAAGAGTAGGACTTTTGACCGATCATATTCCGTTGAGTGAGGTAGCTTCTCATCTTACAGAAGAGTTGATCAAAAGAAAAATTGAGACGGTCAAACAATCATTGATACAAGATTTTAGTATAAATAAGCCTAAAATTGCGGTATTAGGATTGAATCCGCATTGTGGTGACGGTGGTGTTATTGGTACCGAAGATGATTTGGTGATCAAGCCAGCCTTAAAAAAGATATTTGATAAAGGAACTTTAGTTTTTGGACCTTTTGCAGCAGATGGTTTTTTTGGAAGCAATCAATTTGAGAAATATGATGCTATTATTGCAGCGTATCATGACCAAGGACTAATTCCTTTTAAAACATTGTCTTTTGGTAATGGAGTAAACTACACGGCAGGTTTAAATAAAATAAGAACTTCGCCAGATCACGGAACTGCTTTTGACATAGCAGGAAAAGGAGTTGCTGATTTTAATTCATTTAAAGAGGCTGTTTATTTAGCGATTGATATTTATCATTCTAGAAATCAATATGCCGAAATCAGTGCAAAGCCTTTGAAAACAAAAGAAAAACAGTTGTGAACAAAAAAAAGTGAATAACA
>JAYTBZ010000216.1:0-1603 GCA_043736705.1 Flavobacterium sp.
CTGAGCTACGCTGGCAAATCAATAAAAAAAGTCCGCTATTTCTAACGGACTGCAAATGTAGAGATTTTATCTCTCATTCAAAACATTTTTTAAAAAAAATTGATTTTAAATGTGTGAACTTATTTTTTCTTTTCTTTTTACTAACATTCTCTCTAAGGATTCTGCCGAAAGCTCAACAGCTTCTTCAAAAGTTTTACATTGCTTTTTAACCAAGAAATCATCACCCGGAACATTGATTTTTACTTCGGCAATTTTATTTTCTTTATCACTTGTCTTTTCAACCTTCAAAAAAACATCTGCTGATACCACCTTATCATAATACTTTTCTAACTTGTCCATTCTATCCTGAACAAAATCTACTAGTTTTTTGTCAACTGTAAAGTTAACCGCATGAACACTTACCTTCATAATTTTTTTTTTAATAGTTAAACATTTCTCCAAATTATTTTCTACCTCTAGGATGCGCTTGCTTGTGTACACTTTTAAGTTCTGATAAACTATTGTGTGTGTATATTTGCGTCGACGCCAAACTAGAATGACCTAATAATTCTTTGACTGAATTTAAATCTGCTCCATTATTTAACAAATGTGTGGCAAAAGTATGTCTCAAGATATGAGGACTTTTTTTTACTTTTTCAGAGACTGTACTAAAGTAAGAATTTATTAATCGATACACAAAGGATTCATTTAATTTTAACCCTTTTTTTGTTAGAAATAAATAATCATAATCAACAACATTAAGCAAGCGCTCTCGCTCTTCTAAGTACAGAAAAATCTGCTCTTTTATAATAGGTAAAACTGGTAAAATACGCTCCTTATTGCGCTTTCCCAATACTTTTATGGTACTACCAGCCAGATCTAAATTGATTGTTTTCAAACCGATCAACTCAGCCCGACGTATTCCAGTAGTATAAAACAAATCTATTATAAGCTTATTTCGAATACCCTCAAAACCTAAAGTGTTATTCATCGCATTTAGAACATTGACAACCTCTTTTTCTGAAAAGGGAATCTGAAGGATTTTTTGTACTTTTAAAGCTTTGTGTTTTAGTAGCGGGCTTGTTTCTAACTGCTTGGTTTTCAATAAAAATTTATAAAATGCCTTTAAGGAAGCCATTTTTCTATTGACAGAAGTATTAGATAAACCAGCATTAATGAGGAATACAATCCAAGTCCTTATTTGATTGTAATTGGCCTGATCTATATTTATTTGGTCGAAATGTATCGTATTAAAAGACTCGAAAGAGGTAATGTCATTATAATACGCTGTGATAGTATGTGCAGAATATTTTTTCTCTAATTGGAGGTAATTCCGAAATGCATCTTTATTTGTAGCCATAAAAAAAACCGTTAGCATCAAAGTTATAAAACTTATAATGACTAACGGTACTTTATTTTGGATAGATTTTGATTAACTCTCTAAGTTATCTCTCATATTTTGGATATAAGCCGCTTTTTGAATTTTAATTCTATTCGTTACTGAAGGTTTAATAAAAGCTGTACGTGCTCTTAATTGACGAACAGTTCCTGTTTTATCAAATTTTCTTTTGTAACGTTTTAACGCTCTATCGATATTTTCTCCGTCTTTAATTGGTATAATTAA
>JAYTBZ010000217.1:0-1603 GCA_043736705.1 Flavobacterium sp.
ATCATTGGATTGTCTTGGTTATCAGTCGCAGTTACTTGTAACTTCCCTGTTTTATCAACGATCAGCCATGCCCAACCGGAACCAAACTGATTTGTTGCCACTGCTTTGAATGCCGATGTGAAATTTTCGAATGAGCCAAAATCTTTTGTTATGGCATCAGCTAATGCAGTTTTGGGTTGATCACCTGTTTTAGGAGCCATACATTTCCAATAAAGCGAATGATTATAATATCCACCAGCATTGTTGCGAATAATGGCATCATTAGGGTCTAATGTTGCTACTACTTCTTCTATTGTTAGATTTTCTAATGGTGTTCCTATTACTGCTTTGTTCAAGTTATTGGTGTACGTTAGGTAATGCTTAGAGTAATGCATTTCTAAAGTTGTGGCAGATATATTCGGGGCCAAAGCATTATATGCGTAAGGTAATTTTTCAAGTTGAAAGGAACCTTCATCAGCCTTTACATCATCTGGGGATCCCATAATAGTAACCGGTTGTTCCGTTGTAGGTAAAGGAACTTCAACTACCTCCGTGAATTTCTTGTCATTGCAGGAGAGTAACGTAAAGAATGAAAATAAAACAGCAATTAAAAAATAGGACCTTTTCATAATTATGTTATTTTTCATTTAAAATAGTTATCAATTCAATGTATTGTTCTTTTGCTTGTTCGGGAGTCAAATGGCTAATTTGCATCCAAGCATTGGTTTTAAACGCGTCCCTTAAATGATATGATGATGTTTGTTTTAAGTCTAAAGTCCCAAAAGTAGCTTGTTTGTAATAGGCATAAAGCCTCAATTGGACATCTTGCGGTAAAGATGCTTGAGTCATTTCAGAGGCTATTTCAACTGCCTCTAAAAATCGAGTATCTAAATCTTTTTCAATCATGCTTATTTTTAGCAATAACAGTCTTTCCACCTATTGCTTTTTGATTTAATACCACATTTACAGGTGTTCCCAGAGGTAAAAAGATGTCAACTCGAGAACCAAATTTGATAAATCCAGCATCAGTACCCTGAATTACTTGCATCCCTTCTTGAGCATAATTTACGATTCTTCGGGCCAGAGCTCCCGCTATTTGACGATATAAAATTGCGCCAAAAGTATTATTCTCAATAACAATTGTAGTTCTTTCATTTTCTTCACTAGCTTTAGGATGCCAAGCAACTAAGAATTTCCCTGGATGGTATTTGCTGAATTTCACAATACCACTCAATCCATAACGGGTAACATGAACGTTTATAGGTGACATGAAAATAGAAATTTGTAAACGTTTATCTTTAAAATATTCGCTTTCAAAAACTTCTTCAATAACTACAACTTTCCCATCAACAGGAGCAATAATATGATCAGGATTAAGAATTACAGTTCTTTTTGGATTTCTAAAAAATTGCAAAATGATTATTAGTAACAATAAGGTTGCTATCTGAATGGCCATTTTGAGCCAGTTAGCGACAATAAAATAATCAGACAATAATAGAACAACGGCAGTAAAAATAGTGCCTAATAAAATAGATTGGGTTCCTTCTTTATGAAACATAGTTTAAGATTTGATAAAATAAAAAAATAATTGGTGCTACAAATATAACACTATCTAAACGATCTA
>JAYTBZ010000218.1:0-7956 GCA_043736705.1 Flavobacterium sp.
TACTGAAATTATTGGGTAAAAATAATAAAGAATTTCTTTATTTAAAGTTAATAACGCTCAAAGTTTTAACTTTCGTACAATAAACGTAAATTTGGCACCTGAAAATAATCCTTTTCGGAAAAAATAAAAGCAATTGATTTTGTTAGTTCCGCTAGACTAATAATAGTACTGGAGCAGGCAATAACATGACGTCATAAAACGATAAAAAAAGAATGAAATATAATCCGAACGAAATAGAAGCCAAATGGCAACAATATTGGTTAGAAAACCAAACCTTTAAGGCAGAAAACAATTCAACAAAACCAAAATATTACGTACTTGACATGTTTCCCTATCCATCTGGAGCGGGATTGCATGTAGGACATCCGCTGGGGTATATTGCCTCCGATGTGTATTCAAGATATAAAAGGCATCAAGGTTTTAATGTGTTGCACCCGATGGGTTATGACAGTTTCGGGTTGCCAGCAGAACAATATGCAATTCAAACTGGGCAGCGTCCTGAAGATACAACATCCGTAAATATTGATGGGGGAACAGATAAAGAAGGAAATAAAATCGCCGGCTACCGAAAGCAGTTGGATAAAATTGGATTCTCTTTCGATTGGAGTAGAGAAGTCCGTACTTCAAATCCAGATTATTACAAACACACACAGTGGATTTTCATCCAATTATTCAATTCTTGGTACAATAAAAACACAGACAAAGCCGAAGATATTGCCACGTTGATTTCTATTTTTACAGCAGAAGGCAATAGTAATGTTAATGCCGTTTGCGATGACAATATTGAAATGTTTTCGGCAGAGGAATGGAAGGCTTTCGCCAAAGAGCAGCAGGAGCGAATTCTATTGCAATACCGATTGACATATTTAGCGGAGACCGAGGTAAACTGGTGTCCGGGATTAGGAACGGTGCTAGCTAACGACGAAATTGTAAATGGCGTTTCAGAACGTGGTGGTTTTACCGTTGTACGGAAGAAAATGACCCAATGGAGCATGCGTATTTCGGCTTATGCAGAACGTTTGTTGCAAGGATTAAATGATATTGATTGGAGTGAAAGCATTAAGGAAAGTCAAAGAAACTGGATTGGAAAGAGTGTTGGGGCGATGGTTTCTTTCAAAGTCCAAAGTCCAAAGTCTAAAGTCAATAGCGAATCCGGATTTTCAGACTCAGAACTAGAGATTAAGGACTCTTTCATCGATGTTTTCACAACGCGTCCCGACACCATTTTTGGAGTTACATTCATGACATTGGCTCCAGAGCATCCTTTGGTTCAAGAAATAACAACTGAGGAACAAAAAGCGGCAGTAAATGCATATATCGAAAAAACGTCAAAACGTTCTGAAAGAGAACGTATGGCCGATGTCAAAACCATTTCGGGAGTATTTACAGGTGCTTACGCAGAGCATCCTTTTACGAAAGAACCAATTCCTGTTTGGATTGGAGATTATGTTTTAGCAGGTTACGGGACAGGCGCTGTAATGGCGGTTCCTTGCGGTGATGAAAGAGATTATGCTTTTGCTAATTTCTTTAAAGGGCAAAACGGAATGCCTGAAATCAAAAATATTTTCGATAAAGACATATCAGAAGCGGCTTTTGGAGCAAAAGAAGGTTTCCAATTGGTAGATTCTGATTTCTTAAATGGATTGGATTATAAAAAAGGAACTCAAAAAGTTATTGAAGAACTAGAAAATATAAATCAGGGAAAAGGTAAAATCAATTACCGTTTGCGTGATGCTGTTTTCTCTCGCCAGCGTTATTGGGGAGAACCGTTTCCGGTATATTATGTGAATGGCTTGCCGCAAATGATTGATGCGAAATATTTGCCAATCATCTTGCCGGAAGTAGAAAAATATTTGCCAACCGAAGACGGCTTGCCTCCTTTAGGAAACGCAACAATTTGGGCTTGGGATACAAAAAACAATGAAGTTGTCAATACTGATTTGGTTGATAATTTCGAAATATTTCCTCTTGAATTGAACACCATGCCAGGTTGGGCGGGAAGTTCGTTTTACTGGATGCGTTATATGGATGCGCATAACGGAACCGAATTTGCAAGCCAAGAAGCACTAGCGTATTGGGAAAGCGTTGATTTATACATTGGCGGAAGCGAACACGCAACCGGTCACTTGTTGTATTCTCGTTTTTGGAACAAATTCCTAAAAGACAAAGGTTTTGCTCCAACTGAAGAGCCATTCAAGAAATTGATTAATCAGGGAATGATTTTGGGGACGAGTGCGATTATCTTTAGATTGGAAGTGAAATTAATAGTTGAATATTCTATAACTGAAGAGTCTAAGAAGTTTATTTTTACTAATAATCTAGCAGCAGGCACGTTTGCTACTCAAGAAGTTCGAATGTCAACTAAGTACTTTTTCTCCAAAAATAAAATGGAGGAGAATCGATTTGGAACTTTTGAAGATCTTCCAGATGAAATAAAGATATTTTTAAAGGATTTCATGGACGTACATGTTGAAAATTCACCTGAAGGTTCATTAGAAACTTTAAAATACAATCGGGATATAAAAATTTCAAATATTTCGTTTTCTCCTATTCATGTTGATGTTTCGTTAGTTAATTCTTCAGATGAGTTAGATTTAGAAAATTACGAGAGGAGTCCAACTAGAATGATAAATGCGGGAGGAGTATATGTTAAAGAAGAGAACGGTAAATTCATTGTAGGTCGCGAAGTAGAAAAAATGTCAAAATCGAAATACAATGTCGTGACTCCAGACGCTATTTGTACCGAATATGGAGCGGATACATTGCGTTTGTACGAAATGTTTTTAGGACCATTGGAACAAGCAAAACCTTGGAACACGGCGGGGATTTCGGGAGTTTTTGGTTTCCTTAAAAAATTGTGCCGTTTGTATTTTGATGAAAATGGTTTGATTGTAACTAATGACGCACCAACAAAAGACAACTTAAAATCATTGCACAAAACCATCAAGAAAGTAGCTGAAGATATCGAAGGATTTTCATTTAACACTTCGGTTTCACAGTTTATGATTTGTGTGAATGAATTGTCGACTCAAAATTGTCATTCTCGTGCAATTTTAGAACCTTTAGCGATTGTGATTTCGCCGTATGCGCCGCACATAGCCGAAGAGTTATGGTCGTTGCTAGGAAATACAGGTTCGATCGCAACAGTTGCTTTTCCAGTTTTTGAGGCAAAATATTTAGTAGAATCAGAGAAAGAATACCCAGTTTCTTTCAACGGAAAAATGCGTTTTACCATCACATTGCCTTTGGACTTAACCGCAGCACAAATTGAGGAAATCGTAATGAAAGACGAAAGAACGATCAAACAATTAGAAGGAAGAACTCCTAATAAAGTAATTATTGTTCCTGGGAAAATTATCAATTTTGTGGGGTAATCTATATAATTCCAATATTTAAAAATCCAAATTCCAATTTTACGATTGGGGTTTGGATTTTTTTTTGCCGTGTTTTATTAAGGGTGGAGAGTCTAATTTTATTTTATTTTGAAACTTTTGTAACATTTTAATAGTTCTCGTATCCAAAGGGCGGATCCGATTAATTATTAATTTAAAAAATATTAAAAATGAAAAAGTATATCTTCGTAGTTACCGCACTATTATTTTCAGCATTGTGTTTAAATGCATTTGGACAGGCAAAATCGTATCCGTTTGAAGTTGTAAAAACAGGAAAAGGAAAACAAGCCATCATCTTTCTGCCTGGTTTTGCCAGTTCGGGAGACGTCTGGAACGAAACAAAATCTAATTTTGAAAAAGATTTTACTTGTTATACTTTTACTATGGCAGGTTTTGCGGGAGTTAAACCACAGCCGAATGCTTCATTTACAAATTGGGAAATAGAGATTGTCAATTATATAAAAGCGAATAAAATTGAAAAACCAATTATAGTGGGTCATAGCATGGGCGGCGGCCTAGCGCTCGCGATTGCATCTGATTATCCGGAACTTATCAGCAGGATAGTTGTTGTCGATGCGCTTCCTTGTTTGGCTGCTCTAAGAGATCCTTCTTTTAAATCACAAGAAAACAACGACTGCAGTCTAATGCTCAATAGTATAGGAGCTATGTCTACAGATGAATTTTACCAAATGCAAAAAAGAAATATGGCGATGCTTCTGGCTGACGCTTCCAAGCACGATGAAGCAATAAGCTGGAGTATGAAATCTGACAGAGATACGTTTAGCCAAATGTATTGTGATTTTTCTAATACTGATTTGAGAGAGAAAATTGTAACTATAAAATGTCCTTCGTTGATATTGTTAGAATTTGGGTTCTCTAATTACAAAGAACCTATTGAAGCGCAGTATAAAAACTTAAGAACGGCTAGTTTTCAGTACTCAAACAAAGGCCTGCACTTTATTATGTATGATGATGCAGCATGGTATTTGGCACAGCTGAATAACTTTTTAAAATCATAAGAATGGAGTTTGAAGAAGTATATAAAACCTATTGGCAAAAAATATTTCGTTTGTGTATGGGTTATGTAAATGATTATGACATTGCGCAGGACATTGCACAAGAAGCATTTATTATTGTTTGGCAAAAACTGGACACATTTAGAAAGGAATCCAGTATCGGGACTTGGATTTTCCGAATAGCATCGAACAATTGTCTGAGGCAGATCGAAAAAGAAAAACGGTTTCCAAAAGCGGAACTTCCCATAAACATTACCGAAGAAAAGGACTATTCACTGGAGCCGCAGATTCAGTTTTTGTATAAATGCATTGCCGAATTACCGGAAACCGACCGTATTATTATCTCACTCGAACTCGAAGAGGTAAAACAAGCCGAAATTGCCAATATCGTTGGGCTTTCGGAAGCAAATACAAGAGTGAGAATTCATAGAATAAAAGAAAAACTGACACAAAAATTTAAAGAAAATGGACAATAATATAGACTTCAAAAATTTATGGAAACAGCAGACTATAAGTCCGCCAAATATAGAAGAGTTGCTCTCTAAACTGAAACATTTCAAGAGAATAAGTATGCGAAAATTAATTTTAACAAATGTGATGCTTATTGCAACAAGTGCTTTAATTATTTTGTTCTGGTATTATTATCAGCCAGAGTTTATTTCGACCAAAATCGGAATTGTTTTAAATATTTTGGCCATGATGATTTTTTTATTAGTGAGTAATAAATTAGCGGTGTTTTATAAAACGATAGATGATGGCACGCAGAGCAATAGTGAATACCTGCAAAAATTAATTTCGATTAAAACAAAACAGCAGTTTTTACAATCTAAGGTCTTGAGTTTGTATTTTATATTACTTGGATCGGGATTGTGTTTGTACATGTATGAATACACATGCCATATGACACTATTTTGGGGAATTTTCACTTATGTTGTAATGTTGGCATGGATAGGGTTTACGTGGTTTTATCTAAGACCAAAAGAAATTAAAAAGGAGCAGGCTAAAGTCAACGGTTTGATAGCCAAATTTGAAGCTGTAAATAAACAGCTGAGTGCTGAAGAATAGGAATCAATTTTTGGAGCAGAAATATTTTGTATTTTAGGAAATATAGTCCCGCTTTCTGTTGCAATCTTTATGGGCTGAACTCCAGCCCACAAAGGATTTTCACTACAATCGGGGCTAAAGAGTTTGTTTTTTGATTTTTAGTTGTCATTTAAAAAAGAGGAACAATCAAACTCGGGTTTAAATAAAAAATCCAGATTCTATAGAAATAATGGAATTTGGATTTTTTATTGGCATTTTTTTAACGGATGCCAAATTGACATTTTAAAAATTTGGATTAGATTTTGTTATTTGTTTCATAACTTTATAAAAATTAAAAAAATAAGATATGTTAGGATTTAGTTTGCCATCGATGATATTAATGGGCGGTATTATGCTAGCGAGTTGGTTAGTTAGCTCAAGATTAAAAAGCAAATTTGAACACTATTCAAAGTTACATTTGCAAAATGGTATGTCAGGTGCTGAAATTGCCGAAAAAATGCTTGCTGATAACGGCATTCGTGATGTAAGAGTAATTTCAACTCCGGGAAGATTGACAGATCATTATAATCCTGCAGATAAAACGGTAAATTTAAGTGAAGCAGTCTACAACCAGCGTAATGCCGCAGCTGCAGCCGTTGCCGCGCATGAATGTGGACACGCAGTACAACATGCTGTAGGTTATCAATGGCTTACGATGCGTTCTAAATTAGTTCCTGTAGTGAATGTAGCATCTACGTATATGCAGTGGATTTTGCTTGGCGGAATTCTAATGTTAAATACTTTTCCGCAATTGTTGTTGATCGGGATTATCATTTTTGCAGCTACCACTTTGTTTTCAATAGTAACTTTACCAGTAGAGTATGATGCTAGTAATCGCGCATTAGCTTGGCTAGAAAACAAAAGAATGCTAACGCCTCAAGAGCAAGCTGGAGCTAAAGATTCGTTAAAATGGGCCGCTAGGACGTATGTTGTAGCTGCTTTAGGATCTATCGCAACGTTGTTGTATTATGTTTCGATTTACATGGGCGGTAGAAGAAACTAAAAGAAAAACACCAAAAAATCTAAATCCGAATTCCAACACTAATTGGGATTTGGATTTTTTTGTTTTATGAGGAATATGGATTGTTTAGAGTTGAATCTGTCGGTCAATTTGTTGGTCCAATGAAATAAACGTTTCAGTTCTGGAAACGCCTTCAATCGCTTGAATTTTAGTGTTGAGTAAGTGCATTAAATGTTCGTTGTCGCGGCAAATAATTTTTATCAAAATCGACCAGTTTCCAGTGGTGTAATGGCATTCTAATACTTCTGGAATTTTTTTTAAGTCTTTGACTGCTTCGGCATTTCTGGCTGCTTTGTCTAAATATACCCCAACAAAAGCCATCGTATTGTAACCAAGTACTTTATTGTTTACCGTGAATTTGGATCCTGAAATAACGCCTGATTGTTCTAATTTTCGCAAACGCTGATGAATTGCCGCTCCCGAAATCCCTATTTTATTAGCAATTTGAAGAATGGGTTTTCGAGCATCATCCATCAAGTCACGCAAAATTTCTTTGTCGATACCGTCAATTTCTACGATTAAGGAATTTATTTTCATAAGTTATGATTGTAAACTAAGAATAGCATTATGGTTTAAATTGAAAATCAAATTTAAGTAAAGAACGATTAAATTCAATGTGTACAACGTTTTAATTACAAGTTTTTGTCACATCGAGCGTAGTCGAGATGCTAAAATGATTTTCGACTGCGATCAAATTGACAATAGGACTAATTTAATATTACACGATAAAGAAGCAGTACGTAAGCATGCTTTTAGTTCCATAAAAAAAGCCATTCAGGTTTCTGAATGGCTTTTGAATGAATATATTAAATGTAATTTTTTATTTTCCTTTATTGGCTTCAGCAATATATTTTTCCAATGCCATTGTCATCGAAGGTGTCGCAGGTGTAGGAGCAAGAATATCTACTCTTAATCCGTGGTCTAAAGCTTCCTTTTGTGTTGTGCTCCCAAAAACAGCAATTCGGGTGTTATTTTGTTCAAAATCTGGAAAGTTCATAAACAATGATTTTATTCCGGTTGGGCTAAAGAAAGCCAAAACATCATAATAAACATCGGCTAGATCAGATAAATCACTCATCACGGTTTTGTAAAAAACGGCTGGAGTCCAGTCTACTTTTAAGGCGTTTAGCGTGATTGGTGCATCGGCATTCAATTGATCCGAAGCAGGTAATAAGAATTTTTCGTCTTTATATTTTTTAATTAGTGGAGATAAATCAGCAAAATCTTTTGGACCAACGTAGATTTTACGTTTTCTGTACACAACATATTTTTGTAAGTAAAAAGCAATAGCTTCGGATTGACAAAAATATTTTAAGCCTTCTGGGACCTTGTACCGCATTTCATCGGCTACTCTAAAAAAATGATCAACAGCATTTTTACTCGTTAAAATTATTGCGGTGTAATGATTAAGATCTATTTTTTGAAGTCGGATCTCTTTGGCATT
>JAYTBZ010000219.1:0-18047 GCA_043736705.1 Flavobacterium sp.
GACCTTTACCATTGCTTCGGGAACGGCTTCGGCTACCGGAACGATTGTAGACAATGATGCCGCTCCAACTGTGGCAACGATCGCTCCTGCTTCGGCTACCGAAGGATCTAACGTGGTCTTCAACTTTAAGTTGAGCAACCCAAGTGCAGTGGATACAACCTATACTTTTGTTTTAACCAATGGTAATGCCGGTGATTTGGATTACACAACAACTACTATTTCGGTTACTGTTCCTGCTGGAGCAACTACTGGAACTGTAAGTGTTCCAACCATTACTGATACTATTGATGAAGTAAATGAAACTTTCAACATTGCTGTTGGAACCGTGAGTGCTACTGGAACTATTTTAGATGATGATAATGCACCAACAGTAACTACACTTACGTCAGCGAGTGCAACCGAAGGAGATGCAATTGTATTCAACTTTAATTTGAGCAACCCATCTGCCGTGGATACGACCTATACCTTTACTTTGACTAATGGAACAGCCGGAAGTGCTGATTATACTACTACTTCGGTAACGGTAACGGTACCTGCGGGTGCTACTACCGGAACGGTAAGTGTACCAACAACTACGGATACCATTGCGGAATCTGATGAGACCTTTACGATTGCTTCGGGAACGGCTTCGGCTACAGGAACTATTGTAGATAATGATACGGCCCCAGCTATTAATGCAATTGCAGATACCTATTCAGTAATTAATTGTACTTCATCTGGGGTCCTTGGAAATGTATTGACTAATGATACTTTAAACGGTAATCCAGTGAAACCGGAAGACGTAAATATCTCATTAGTTTCAGGTTCAAATCCAAACATTACGTTAGATAATTTTGGAAACGTAACAGTTCAAAGCGGAATTTCGGGTGGCACCTATGTTTTAACATATCAAATATGTCAAAAACAAAATCCAACTACTTGTGATAGTGATACAATAACAATTAATGTTACTGATACTACAGCGCCAACAATTGCACAATTACCAGCTTCTTCTACAATAAGTTGTAGTTCAACACCAAGTTTTGCACAAGCAACAGCTACTGATACGTGTGGGTCTGTAAACTTGACGTTCGTTGATGTGAAAGTACAAGGTAGTTGTATAGGATCATACTCCATAACAAGAACATGGACAGCAACTGATTCATCTGGAAATAAAGCAACTGCTTCACAAGTTATTAATGTTAGCGACACAGTTGGTCCAACTACTAACACAACTTATTCAGCGATACTTAACGTGAATTGTGATGCAATTCCAACTAAGCCAGAACTTGTATTTGTGGATAATTGCTCTACTGTCTCTACTCCGATTTATACAGAGAACATTATAAATAGAACTGATAACTCTTATTCTATTGTTAGAAAATGGTCTGTATCTGATAGTTGTGGAAATGCTTCTGAGTTTACACAGGTTGTAAATGTGGATATTGTCAATAGTGTGGTTCAAATAAGTAGCTCAGTTTGTAATGATGGAGAAACTACGACAGCTGATTTAAATACTTTGTTACCAACAGGAACTCCAACTAATGGAACTTGGGTTGATGTAAGTAACTCAGGACGTCTAATAGGAAGTGTACTCAACGCAGCCGGACTTTCAGTAAACACTTATATTTTTGAGTATAAAATAAACGATGCAAGTTGTCCACGAACAATCAAAATAACAATGACTGTTGATACAGGTTGTGGATTCGTATTAGCTTGTGGATCGATAGTAGTTCATAATGCATTCTCTCCAAATGGTGATGGAATTAATGACAAATTTGTGATCGATAATATTGATGATACCGTTTGTTATCCAGATAATACAGTAGAGATTTACAACCGATGGGGAGTATTAGTATATGAAACCAAAGGATATAATAATACGAGTAATTCTTTTGAAGGTATTTCAGCTGGTAGATCTACTATTCAACAATCAAATGGATTACCAACTGGAACTTATTTTTACATCTTGAGTTATACATCTCTTGACGGTACAGGAAAAACTATAACCAACAAAAAAGACGGATATTTATACTTATCCAAATAAATAATTTAATACCTGAGGACTATTATCCTCAGGTATTTTATAATTAAAAACACCATTTTATCTTACAAAATCCAAATAAAATTTATCAAATCAAACTAAAGCATTACTCCTAGAAAAGTCGACAGATAATCTGAGATAATAAATATCTACTATGAAAACAAAATTATTTTCTTTCGTTTTGATGTTTACAGCCTTTGTAAATTACGCACAACAAGATGCTCAATTCACTCAATACATGTACAACACCATCAATATTAATCCTGCCTATGCTGGATCGAGAGGTGCTTTCAGTATTTTTGCGTTACATCGTACTCAATGGGTAGGACTTGATGGAGCTCCAGTTAATAACGTTGCCTCTGTCAATACTCCTTTGAACGAAAGTAATTTAGGTTTAGGTGTGACTATAATTAATGATAAAATTGGACCTACTACAGAGAATACAATTTCTACTGATGTATCCTACACAGTCCCTACTTCTGAAACTTTTAAGCTCTCTTTCGGAATTAAAGCAACTGCTAACTTTTTTAATTTGGATATTAACCGTTTAAATCCAGCTGAAGCTGACCCAAGTATACGTGATTTCAATAATAAATTTACCCCTAATATTGGAGCCGGAGTTTATTTTCATTCTGACAAAGCGTATGTAGGATTTTCAATCCCTAATTTTATAGAAAGCAATCGCTATGACGACAATGAAGTTGCCATTTTTAAAGAAAAAATTAATTACTATTTACTTGCAGGTTATGTATTTGATATCAATGAATCCATTAAATTCAAACCCGCATTATTAACTAAAATTGTCGAAGGTGCACCACTTCAAGTAGATCTGTCTGGGAACTTTATGTTTAATGATAAGTTTGTTGTTGGATTAGCCTACAGATGGTCAGCTGCTGTCAGTGCATTGGTAGGTTTTCAAGTTTCTGAGGGAATGTATATTGGTTATGGTTACGATCATGATACCACAAGACTAAAAAACTATAATTCTGGTTCCCATGAAATATTTCTGCGTTACGATATTTTTAAAAATAATGGTAAAATCACAACTCCAAGATTTTTTTAAAAACAATTATTATGAAAAAAAATATACTTCTTTACATAACAATAGTAAGTGTTTTCTCTATTAACATTTATGCTCAAAATGCAAAATTGGCCCTAGCTGATAAAAAATATGATGGTTATGCCTATGTGGATGCTATCAAAACCTATGAGAGAATTGCTGAGAAAGGATATAAATCAGTAGATCTGTTCCAAAAGTTAGGAAATGCATACTACTTTAATTCTGAACTCGATAAAGCTGCCAAATGGTATGGAGAATTGTTTGCTTTAAACACCTCGACTTTGGAACCAGAATATTATTACCGCTATGCTCAGTCTTTAAGAGTAATCAATCAAAATGAAAAGGCCAATGAGATGATGGAATTGTTCAGCCAAAAATCAGCCAGTGATGGCAGAGCCAAACTCTTTAAAAAAAACACCAATTATCTACAGGCTATTAAAGCTAATTCTGGAAGGTACACTATCGAAGATGCTGGAATCAATTCTATCTATTCTGATTATGGAACTGCTGTTTATTCTAATAAATTAGTTTTTGCTTCGGCCAGAGATACTGGAAGTCTGGGACAACGAAAACACAAATGGACCAATCAATATTTTACAAATTTATATACTAGTGATTTAGATGCTGACTTAACACCAAGTACTATTACACCAAAAAAGTTTGATAGGGCAATCAACTCTAAGTTTCATGAGTCTACCCCTACTTTTACTGCTGACGGTAAAACTATGTACTTTACTCGAAACAATTATCTCGATGGTAAAAAAGGAAAAGATGGAAATAAAATTACTTTGATCAAATTATACAAAGCCACTTTAGAAAATGAAAAATGGACTAATATAACTGAACTTCCTTTTGATAGCGATAATTACAGTACAGCTCATCCCGCACTAAGCCCTGATGGGAAAACATTGTATTTTGCCTCAGACATGCCGGGTACGCTAGGACAGTCTGATTTATTTAAAGTAAGAATAAATGAGGATGGTACTTTTGGAACTCCCGAAAATTTAGGAAACTCTATTAACACAGAAGGTAAAGAAACTTTTCCTTTTATTTCTAACGAAAATCAAATTTACTTTGCATCAGATGGACATCCTGGACTTGGAGGATTGGATATTTTTATGTCTAAAATAAGCCCAGAGGGAACTTTTAGCGAAGTGCAAAATGTAGGATCCGATGTGAATTCTCCTAAAGATGATTTTGCTTATTTAATTGATACTAAATCTCGAAAAGGCTTTTTTTCTTCTAATAAAGACGGAGGTCAAGGATATGATGACATCTACAAATTTTTAGAAAAAAGAAAACTTATTTGTGGGCAAAGTTTAAATGGTACAATTACCGATCTAAAAACAGGCGAAATACTCGCTAATGCAAATATAACCGTATACGATAAACAATTTAAGGTAATTCATACTGGTACTTCAGATGAAAAAGGGATCTATAGCTTTGCTGTTGAATGTGGAAAAATATACAATGTAAGAGCCGAAAAACTAGAATACACCACCAAGGAAGAGAAAATTACCATTGGAGCTACAACTGGAAAAACATACTTACCAATAGCATTGGAAAAAGAAATATGCAAAGTGGCAGTTGGTGATGATCTGGGTAAATGTTTTGGTATTAAAATGATTTATTTTGATCTAGACAAATCAAGCATTAGAGCAGAAGCAGCTTTAGATTTAGAAAAAATATTAGATGTTTTAAATCAAAATCCGACTATGAAGATTGACATACGATCACATACTGATAGCAGACAAACATTCAAATACAATGAAGCACTATCTCAAAAAAGAGCTAAATCTACCATCAACTGGCTGGTTAAAAATGGTGTTAATTCCAATCGATTAACTGGTAAAGGATACGGCGAAACGCAACTGGTAAACAAATGTTCTGATAGTGTTACTTGCTCAGAAGAAGAGCACCAACTCAATAGAAGAAGCGAATTTATCATTACCAATTTGTAATTATTTCATAAAATCAGAAGGCTGTCATAATATGACAGCCTTTTTTTTGTTCAATCAAAATCCTTAAAACAAAACAAAAGTTTAAAGGAGCAATTAGAATTAACCGAAAGTAGTTAGCAAAAAAAATCCAATGAATTCATTAGACTATTTTTTAAACAAACTCTATAAAATCCTAAACAAGATATAACAATCTTTAATTGGATATAAATGTAAAAGGTTGCCATTTGGGGATATGGCAACCTTTTAGATAAAAAAAACAAACTCTAACTATATTTTGGCAAAAATATTTGTGTAATATTTTTTTCCATTTGCTGGATTTTCTTTAATTGCTATTCCAAAATGCGTATGATTTCCTTCTATATTTGCTTTGTGAGTAGGACTGGCCAACCAAGCATTTAATACCGATTCTGGAGTATTATAATTATAAGCTATATTTTCACTCACGGTTTTGGCACCTAAAGTTTTAATTATATTTTCAGATCTAGCTACAAAATCATTATGGTTGACTACATTATTAGCAATCATATAATTATCATGCTCTTCTGATTTAAAAGACATATGATTAATTTTTTCTAAAGGTTTTAGGCCAACACTAACTCTGTGGTTATTAATCAAATCCATTGTCTTTAATTCTAATGTATTATAAGAATAACTAACTACTTTTTGTGCAGAAGCGTCTGCAACTGTAGCTTCTGATTCGTCTGAAGAACATGAATTCATGGTGCATATCACAATTAATAGCAATAATACACGAAGTAATGTTGTTTTCATAATGTAGTAGATTAAGTTTAAAGTAGATTGTGGGGCAAACTTCTCTAAGAAATAAATAATAGGTTTGTAATTCTTTATCAAACATATTCATTTTATCGTTTAAGTACCAAAAATAATCGATAAACTACATTAAAAAAACATTTATATACGAATATTTCTTACATTACGGAGAAAGACGATCTGTTTTCCAAAAAAGCTGATTATGAGCACTATACCTGATCCTATCGTGTAATCGATTAGGCCTTCCTTGCCAAAATTCAACCTCTAAAGGTGTAACAAGAAATCCGCCCCAGTACTTAGGTCTTAAAATTGGTACATCATTAAAATCATTCTCCAACTGTTTTAGGTTATTTTCTAAGAAGTCACGAGAGGGAATAATATCACTTTGATTAGAAACAATTGCTCCTAGTTTACTGCCCTCAGGTCTGGAATCAAAATAACGATCTGAGATTTCATCAGTTGTTCTTTTTGCAACACCTTTAATAATTACTTGTCGTTCCATTGTGTGCCAAAAAAACGAAAGACAAACATTGGGATTTTGGGTAATAGCCTTACCCTTTTCTGAATTATAATTGGTGTAAAAAACAAAACCTTCTTCATCAAATTTCTTCAACAAAACTACTCTAGCCTTAGGAAACCCATCTAAACCTATTGTAGATACTGTCATAGCATTAACTTCGCTTTCTCCACCAAATTCCTCTACTTCATGAAACCATCTATTAAAAAGGTTAATTGGATCTTCTGGTATAGTTGACTCTAATAGTTCGCTTTTATCGTAAGACTTTCTATAATTACTTAAATCATTCATTGTTATATGTTTTTAAGATTGTTCAATAATAATATAATTCCATTTTAAATAGATTTAATCACAAATAATTGAATAGGTAAAAAATGATTTGTTTAAAATTCAAAAATTTTGCCATCATCAGCCAATACAACTTCGGAAAAAATTGCAGCAGCTTCTTCTCTAAATAAATCAATATTTTCGTATCGAGTTGAATAATGTCCTAGAATTAATTGCTTGACATTCGCTTTTAATGCAATTGTAGCTGCCTCTTTGGATGTGGAATGTAATGTCTTTTTTGCCAAGCTTTCTTCAGATTGCAAGAAAGTTGCTTCATGGTATAGAACATCGACATTTTTAATGATAGGAAGTATTGGTTCATGATAAGCAGTATCAGAACAAAACGCATATTTTTTTGGAGCAATAGGATCAAATGTTAACTCTGCATTTTCAATTATTTTTCCATTATCAAGAGTAATGTCTTTGCCGTTTTTAATATTTTGATAATAGCAAACATCAATTTTATGATTTTGAACAGCATCCATGTTCAATTTTCGCTCTCCAATTTTTTCTTGAAACAAAAACCCATTGGTGTATACACGGTGCTTTAACGGGATGGTTTTTACTAAAACTTTTTCGTCTTCAAAAATAACTTCACTTTTATTAGATTCTAATTCATGAAAGAATAAACCATAATTTGGCCAAGAATTCGACAACCGCAACTGTAATTTAATGATTTCCTGAATTCCCTTTGGACCATAAATATGCAAATCTGTAGTTCTGTTCAGGAGCGTAAATGTGGACACTAGACCTATTAATCCAAAAAAATGATCGCCGTGCAAATGAGAAATAAAAATATGATTGATTTTCGAAAAACGGATTTTGTTTTTTCGCAATTGAACTTGAGTACCTTCGGCGCAATCAATAAGAAAGATTCTATTTTTTATTTCTAAAATCTGTGAAGTAGGATTCGTAAACGTTCTGGGTGTTGCTGCATAGCAACCTAGTATTGTAAGTTTCAATTTTTAATTTCATTTTAAAAGTTAGGGAACAAGTAAATATTGAACAATAACATCTAGTTTTTAAAACTTATTTATAAACTATCAATATTTTTTTCCTTATTGTCATTTTTTATTTTTAAAACCTGAGAAATTGCTACTAATAAATTAGCTATTATTCCCCAATAATTGTATTAATCATTCCTTGTAAATAGATTGTAGAAATTTAGACATAGTAGCAATAAAGCCCTAACAATAAAAAAATACTAAGTTTATGCGTTTTTTTGTTACTAGTATTAAATTTCATTGTTTGTTTCTTAAAATCCTAAATCTCTTTCTATTTCTTCCATTTCAATTATGTCATGTGCTTCCAATAGAGATGGTACAACAGTCAGTTTTGCTGGAACCGCATTGTAATCAAAATCATAAATAACAATAACAAATGATTTTTTAGCCTTTTTATGAAGTTTTGATAATGGCATAAATAGTTTAATATCATTTGAAGTTAAATCTTTGTGCATCAAAAGATCAATAATAATGTTGTGCTTTTCAAATGTTTTATATTGATGCGTTATCTTCATTAGGAAAGAAGTAAAATCACCTTGAGTATCTCTAATGCTAATTGTGTGTCCTTTTTGATCTACTTTCATCTTTATAAATTTATTGCTCTACTTTTAGTAGATGATTTCACAAATAGATAATTTACATCGTTTTACTTAAACTATTGAATTTTTGAAGCCAAAAGATAAATTACGGCCATTCTAATAGCTACACCGTTTTCGACTTGGTTTAGAATAACAGACTGATTGGAATCAGCCACTTCGCTAGTGATCTCTACACCACGATTGATAGGTCCGGGGTGCATAATAACAATCTCTTTGCTTAAGGAGTCTAAAATAGTTTTATCAACACCATATTGCTGTGCATACTCCCGCGTTGAAGGAAAAAAATTCACATCCATTCTTTCGTTTTGAACGCGCAACATATTTGCAACATCACACCATTCTAGTGCTTTTTTTAAGTTAGGTTCTACGGCAACACCTAATGATTCAATATATCTAGGAATAAGCGTTTTAGGTCCGCAAACTTTCACCTCAGCACCCTGCATTTGCAATGCATAAATATTAGACAAAGCTACTCTGGAATGCAAAACGTCGCCTACTATAACTACTTTCTTTCCGGTTACTTCACCTAGTTTTTCTCGTATAGAATAACTGTCTAACAATGCTTGTGTGGGGTGTTCATGTGCACCATCTCCTGCGTTTACGATACTGGCTTTTACATTTTTAGAGAGAAAATAAGCAGCACCAGGATTAGCATGTCGCATGACTACCATGTCAACTTTCATCGAAAGGATATTATTAACGGTGTCTATTAGAGTTTCCCCTTTTTTGACTGAAGATTGTGCTGCCGAAAAACTAATAACATCAGCAGATAAACGTTTTTGTGCTAACTCAAACGAGAGTTTTGTTCTAGTACTATTTTCGAAAAAAATATTGGCAATGGTAATATCTCGTAACGAAGGAACTTTCTTTATTGGTCGATTGATAACTTCTTTAAAATGATCGGCTGTTTCAAAAATGAGGTCAATATCATTCTTATTGATGTATTTAATACCTAATAAATGATTTACACTTAATTCTTTCATTTTTGTTTACGATTATAATTTTTAATAGCTAGTCTTGAATACAAACTAACTTGTAATTAAATACACAACATCTTCTCCCTCATTTTCTTTCCAACTTACTTTTACTTTTTCATTATTAATCGCATCTACTTGTCTTCCTCTGTAATCCGGTTGTATGGGTAAATTGCGACTGAAACGTCTATCAATAAGTACTAAAAGTTCAATCTCTGATGGTCGTCCAAAAGATTGAATCGCAGTCAACGCGGAACGAATACTTCGACCTGTAAATAAAACATCATCTATAAAAATAACTTTTTTGTTTTCGACAATAAAATTAATTTTGGTCTTGTTGGCTTCTAAGGGCTTATCCGTTCTTCTAAAATCATCTCTAAAAAAAGTAATGTCGAGATAACCGAGCTTAATTTCTGGAGTTTGATATTCTTTTTCTAAAATTTCTTTCAAACGCTCTGCCAAAAAAACACCTCTAGGTTGAATTCCTACTAATATTGTATCGGTAAAATCTAAATGTTTTTCAATCAATTGACAAGCCAAACGATGCAAGATGATAGTAACTTCTTTTGCAGTAAGTAATACTTTTTGACTCATTGTAATTGTGTAATTTTGTTTGACAAATATACAAATTCAAATGTATCAATTTATAAATAAAAAGACAGAAAATGTATGTTCCAATATTTCAAACAATGGCAATATGTAGAAAGTCAATTTTGAAACAATCTATAAAAATTATATAACAAACACGTAGACGTAAACTGTAATTTTGAAGATTAATAATTAATTATTTAAAATATAAAAACATGGAAACAAAAATAACGAGAATAATATTGCTTTTAGTTATTTCCCTATCATTCACAAGTTGTTCCATTATTGAAGGTATATTCAAAGCAGGAATTGGAGTTGGTATTTTTATTGTAGTGGCCGTATTGGCAATTCTTATTATTATTATCAGAAAAATATTTAGCAGAGGTAAATAAAAAAAGTAGAACTATAGCTTTTAGATTGCACCCTTTTGAAATCAAAAACTCCCACAATTGCGGGAGTTTTTGTTATTTATAAATTAACTTTTTTTACAAAGTGTACATCTTAACTCTCAGCTCCTGCACTTTTTCATCATCCAAATAATCATCAAAAGTCATGTAACGGTCAATCGCTCCATTTGGAGTTAATTCAATAACCCTATTGGCGACCGTTTGTGAGAATTCATGATCATGTGTAGTAAATATTACAGAACCTTTATAGTTTTTTAATGAATTATTAAAAGCAGTAATAGACTCCAAATCCAAGTGATTTGTTGGCTCGTCTAGCATTAAAACATTGGCACGCTCCATCATCATTCGGGATAACATACAACGTACTTTTTCTCCTCCAGATAAAACTCGGCATGTTTTTAAGGCTTCTTCTCCTGAGAAAATCATTTTACCAAGGAAACTACGAATGTTTACCTCATCACGCTCTTCTTCGGTTTTTACCCATTGACGCAACCAATCTACAAGAGAATAATCACTTTCAAAAAAAGAATGATTCTCTACTGGTAAATAGGCCTGATTAGTTGTAACTCCCCAATCAAAAACACCCGAATCAGCTGTTTTATTTCCATTTAAAATTTCATAAAAAGCAGTTGTTGCTCTAGAATCTTTAGAAAAAAGAACAATTTTATCGCCTTTAGCCATATTCAAATCTACTCCTTTGAACAGAATCTCTCCATCAATTGAAGCACTTAAGTTTTGTACGTTCAAAATCTGATCTCCTGCTTCACGCTCTTGGTCAAAAATAATAGCAGGATAGCGACGGCTTGATGGTTTTATCTCAGAAATATTCAACTTACTAATCATTTTTTTACGAGAAGTAGCTTGTTTAGATTTGGCTACATTCGCACTAAAACGACGAATAAATTCTTCTAGTTCTTGTTTCTTCTCTTCTGCTTTTTTATTCTGTTGTGCACGTTGCTTTGCCGCTAATTGGCTGGATTCATACCAAAAGGTATAATTTCCTGAATAATGATTGATTTTATTGTAATCAATATCAGAAATATGCGTACAAACTGAGTCTAAAAAGTGTCTGTCGTGAGAAACTACAATAACTGTATTTTCATAATTAGCGAGGAAATTTTCTAACCACGCAATCGTTTCAAAATCCAAATCGTTGGTAGGCTCATCCATAATAAGCAAGTCTGGATTCCCGAACAAGGCTTGCGCCAAAAGCACACGAACCTTTGTTTTTCCTTCCAAGTCTCCCATCAAAGTATAATGATGCTCTTCTGTAATTCCAAGATTAGATAACATCGATGCTGCATCAGAATCAGCATTCCAACCGTTCATTTCTTCAAATTGCACTTGCAACTCCCCTATTCTATCGGCATTAGAATCATTGTAATCTAAATATAAAGCGTCCATTTCTTTTTTGATCGCATATAGGGTTTTATTCCCCATCATAACAGTCTCTAGAACAGTACTCTCATCAAACATGTTGTGGTTCTGATTTAAAACCGACATCCTTTTTCCTGGTTCTAAATGTATATGTCCTGAAGTAGGATCCATTTCACCTGCTATTATTTTAAGAAAAGTAGATTTTCCAGCGCCATTGGCTCCGATAACGCCGTAAATATTACCGTGTGTAAAGGTTGTATTTACTTCGTCAAACAAAATTCGTTTGCCAAACTGAACTGATAAATTATTAACTGTTAACATGAATATGTATTTTATAAAATTTTTGCAAAAATACGAAAAAAATACTGATTTACGGAACTCGAAAAAAATACATTTTCAGCAATTTTGTTTCATGAAATCAATCTATTTCAATTATAATTCAGGATTTAAAGAACCTTGTTTTATCAATACAAAGTCAAATTGAAATAGATTCTACTAATTTCTTTAAACTCCCATAAACTGCTAATTCTACATCTGAAGGACTTCTTTCATTGCATTTTTCTAATAAATCTTCTAATAACACTTGATTAACTTTCTGTTTTTTTTCCATTGAAAGTAAAAGCTGCACTGATAAATCATTTAAACTTTTTGATAAAGGCAAAAGTGGTTGCACCAACGGAGCATTATCACTTAAAACGATTAAATCTGAATTCATAACTATCCATTTCTTAAAAAAATCACTCACCAAAACTTTATTCTCCTTACTTTTATCCGCTAAATACACATTGACTGCAACATTAAAAACAAGCGCTTCCGGAGCATCAGCATTACAAGCATCGGCAAATAAGGTTAAGGGGGAATGCATGCGGTATTTCTTGCCACCTCCGTTACGTTTGTAATTTTTAAGCGGTTCACAAAGATTCGAAAAATCGTTCAATACACGCGTATCTTGATTGCTACTGATGTTTCGCAAAATCACTTCTTTATTTCTAATATGTGTAATTCCAAGTTCTTCTAATCTAAAAGAAATTATCTTTAATCTTTTTCGCAAGCTATTCATATCTGTCACCGACTCATCTGACCATAATCGCTCGGCTATTGCGGCAGTTCTTGGCCAAATTCTAGAATCAATATTTAATGGTGTTACGAGTTCGCTCCACATGGCAGCTTCTCCTCCTAATACTCTCACTTTTTCTTCTGGACTAAGACTAATACTTTTTGGCAAAGGATTATTTAAGTAATGACTTTCTAAACTCAACATCAAATCGATATAAAAACCATTAGATAATACGGTATTGTACTCTGCTTTAGCTGCCTTTATTAATGCTCCACCAGCAGTTTGTCCTTCATTTGTTCCTCTCCAAGCATGAATTATGGCATCTTTAGACATGTTTTCGGTCATTATTTCTTCCCAACCCATTAATTTTTTGTCATGTTTTTTCAGCATTGGAATCAACTTCATGTTAAAATACGTTTGCAAATCATGCTTGTTCCCTATACTATTTTCCTTCATAAATTGCTGAATAACTGGGTTTTCACTCCATTCCTTGCCATTGTTCTCATCACCACCAATATGAAAATAATTACCCGGAAATAGTGGACATACTTCATCAAAAATAGAATTTAATATCTCATACGTTTTAGGATTAGTGGGATCTAAAGTAGCGTTATAAATACCTGAATTTCTTTGTACTTCATACGAAACTTTGCCATCACTAACTTTACTCCCAATTTCAGGATACGCCGTCAACAATGCCGATGCATGTCCCGGAACATCAATTTCTGGTATGACTAAAATTCCACGGTCATCTGCATACTTTACAATGTTTTTTATTTCTTCTTGCGTATAATAATTCCCATCTGAAGCCAGTTCAGTGAGTTTCGGGTGGTTTTTTAATTCAATTCTCCATCCTTGATCGTCGGCTAAATGCCAATGAAAAACATTCATTTTCATTGCTGCCATGGCATCCAAATTTCTTTTGATAACATCAACCGGTTGAAAATGTCGCGCTGCATCAATCATCAGTCCACGCCAAGTAAATCTTGGAAAATCAGAAATAGTAACATTAGGAAAATAATAGGTAGTGCTATTGTTTTGTAAGAGTTGCAATAGTGTTTCTAGACCATGCAAAGCCCCAAGATCTGTGGTAGCATTAATGGTTACTTTATTAGAGGTTACTGAAAGCTGGTAATTTTCCTCCTCGTTAATTTCTATTTTTCCATTCCTAATACAATTAATTTGCAATTCGGCTTCCGGATATTCATTGGTTTTAGTCAAAAATGCCTGTTCCAAAAACAATCCCGTTCTACCATCTAATCGTCTTACAAAGTTAGTTGCCCCAATAAAAATTCTAGAATTTGGATTCCCGGTAATATTGACTTTAAAATTCTTACTTAAAGTAAAAGTACCTTCACTCAACTTGATATTTTGTGGCCACGGCATAAGGTTCAATTGCTCTTTTTGTATTTGAGCATTTGCTACCATGCCGGTTAATAATAGAACTAAGATGAATTTCATAAGGAGTTAATATTGTAGATTAATAAAATTTAAATAAACAAGTAGTAATTTCAAAAAACAACTTTCGGAGTTATACCTTTATAATCAGGTTGCTTTATTTTTGTTCATAATTAATCCATTTTTCTTTTCAAAACAGATTTATAAAGATACTTTTTTTTGCTTTGAATTTTTGTTCGTTTTAGATGAATCAAAAATTTTGCAAGAAAATCAGACATATCAAATAAAAATGACTAATCAATAATTTTAACAATATTTATATTAATTTATTTTTTTTTAATTTACTTAACAAATATATTTACGGTCTAACAAGAACCATATTAACTAATTCAATAATCATAAACCCATTCCAACCTATGAATTCAGAACAAACAAAGTCCAATAATTCCGCACTATATACGCTAATTACCGTATTTTTCTTTTGGGGATTTATTGGCGCCTCAAATGGTGTTTTTATTCCTTTTTGCAAAGCTAAATTTGGCTTAGACCAGTTTCAAAGCCAACTGATAGATTTTGCTTTTTATGGAGCGTATTACATTGGTGCTTTACTGCTTTTTATTTTGAGTAGCGTAGCAAAGAAAGATATTCTCAATGGATGGGGATTCAAAAAAGGAATTATTTATGGATTATTGGTCAGTACACTTGGTGCTGTGTTAATGATTGTTGCGGTCACTCAAGGAAACTATTTGTTCATATTGGGAGCTTTATTTATCGTTGCATTAGGATTTTCATTGCAACAAACATCGGCACAACCTTTTGCAGCATCTCTTGGAGAACCCCATTCCGCCTCTAGCAGATTAAATTTAGCCGGAGGAATTAATTCATTAGGAACTACTATAGGTCCAATTGTAGTTTCTATTGCTTTATTTGGTGTAATAGCGGGCGTAAATATTGAAGAGTACGCACAAAAACCTGACTCATTGGATTCTATGCGAATCTTATATGTATTTGTAGGAGGTTTGTTTTTATTAGCAGCTGCTTTATTTCAATTCTCGAAAAAATTACCTTCAGGAAAGGGCGATCCTACTTTTGAAACAGCCAATAAAGCTATGAAAACATTAATCGCAATTACTGTTATTCTAGTCTCAATTTTTGCTTACATCTTCTCTCGATATGAAGATAAAAATTTCATTACTAGATTTATAGAGAATAATGAAAAAGATTATTTAGGTTTAGCTTTAACCGTTTGTACACTATTAGTAGTAGTTATTGGATTACTATTTGCTAATACTACTGCCCAAAAAAATCCTGAGGGTTGGGGCGCTATGAAATACCCACAATTGGTTCTGGGAATGTTGGCATTATTTGCCTACGTAGGCGTAGAAGTAACTATAGGAAGTAATTTAGGTGAATTGTTAGCTACACCAAGCTTTGGTGCTATTGATGGCCCTTCATTAGCGCCATATATGTCAATGTATTGGGGAAGTTTGATGATTGGTCGTTGGGCAGGAGCAATTACAGTTTTTAATCCATCCTCACAACTTAAGAAAATCTTACTAATCGTAGTTCCATATGTAGCTTTTGGAGTGGTATTAATCGCCAATGCGATATCTGGACAAGATGTGACACCCTTGTACGCATACGCATTTGTAATTGTGTTTCAAATTGCAGGATTCTTTTTAGGAAAAGATCAACCATCCAGAACATTAATGATCTTTGGCTTAATGGGAATGACTGCCATGATTATTGGATTATTCACAACTGGGACAATTGCAATCTTTGCATTTATGAGCGGTGGATTATTTTTAAGTATCATGTGGCCTTCTATTTTCTCACTAGCAATTGCTGGATTAGGAAAATATACTTCTCAAGGTTCCGCTTTTTTAGTTATGATGATTCTTGGTGGTGGAATTATCCCACCACTGCAGGGTAAACTTGCTGATATCATAGGTATTCATGCTTCCTACTTTATTCCTGTTTTATGTTTTGCTTTTATTGCATTCTACGGGTGGAAAGTAATTAGGATTCTTGAAAAACAAGGAATTGGAAAAGAAATTGAAGTTGGAAGCGCACACTAATTTTAACACAAACTAACTAAAACCAAACCAACCAAAAAATCCCATTTCAAATTTGAAATGGGATTTTTTTATTTAATTCGCAGAGACTAAAACTGCTCACTGATTTTTTTTATTTATTGCCTTTCTCGAAATCAGCCACAAATTGCGCCAATCCGATGTCAGTCAATGGGTGTTTTAATAAACCGTATATTGCCGAAAGTGGTCCAGTCATTACATCAGCACCAATTTTAGCACAGTTTACAATGTGCATCGTGTGACGCACTGAAGCTGCAAGAATTTGAGTTTCATACCCATAATTATCATAAATCAATCTAATTTCTTCTATCAAAGCTAGACCATCAGTAGATACATCATCTAAACGCCCAATAAACGGTGAAACATAAGTAGCTCCCGCTTTTGCTGCTAATAAAGCCTGTCCTGCCGAAAAAACTAAAGTAACATTCGTTTTAATTCCTTTGTCCGAAAAATATTTGGCCGCCATGACACCTTCTTTAGTCATTGGCAATTTAACCACGATTTGCTCGTGTAAATCCGCTAATTCTTCGCCTTCTTTAATCATTCCGTCATAATCTAGCGCATTTACTTCGGCACTAACATCACCATCAACAAGGTTACAAATATCTACATAATGCTTCAAAATGCTGTTTTTACCTGTAATTCCCTCTTTGGCCATCAATGATGGATTGGTTGTAACTCCATCCAAAACGCCCAATGCCTGTGCTTCCTTAATCTGAGCTAAATTAGCCGTGTCAATAAAAAATTTCATAATATTATATTTAATTGTGTGTTTCTAATTCTTTGGGCGTGACCCTCCGTAAAACTTCAGGTCTGGCTTTCCGCAGTATCCTCGCTAAAAAGCGAGGGATGCCGCTTCAATCCCTCACGCAAATTCCGTGCAAAATTACAATTTATAATGGTTCATCAGCATTTTTTCATATACTTTATCGGGTAAAACTCTCTTCAAAACAATTGATATTTTTTGCATAAAAGCACCCACTTTGTAATGAATTTTTGGATTTGGATTTTTAATAATACTGTAAACAGCTGCAGCCATTTCATTAGGATTAGCGCCATTATCTACATGAGCATCCATTGTTTTTAATGAAGGTCCGTAGGTATGCTCATAAGGTGAACCTTGCAAGACAGGTGCGTGAAAACGACCTGCTGCAATGTTAGTGGCAAAATCTCCAGGAGCCACATTTGTTATAGCAATTCCAAAGGACTTGACTTCCATACGCAATGACTCTGTTATCAATTCAAGTGCACCCTTTGAAGCGGAGTAAATACTGCGATACGGTAATCCCATATATCCCGCAATAGAGGTGATATTAATAATTAAACCTGACTGTTGCGCACGCATTTGCGGTAATACTGCTTGCATCACTGCGATTGGACCAAAGAAATTAGTTTCAAAATTGTTTTTAATCTCTTGCATCGGAATTTCTTCTAGTGGGCCCGTAATACCAATACCTGCATTGTTAATCACTACATCCAGTCGACCAGCTAGTGCGATAACTTTGGCAACAGCCGCATCAATAGATTCGTTATCGCGTACATCCAGACTCACTAAAGGAAATACTGAATTCAGGATGCGTTCTGGATTTCTACTAGTACCGTAAACGATAAAGCCTTTATGATGCAGATACTCCCCCATCGATTTCCCAATTCCTGACGAACCGCCTGTTATTAAAACTACTTTACTCATTAGTATTACTATTTGTGCTAGAAAAGTCCAAAAATAAAAAAATCCTCCCGAAGGAAGACTAAATATTGTTTTAAATTTCGAAAAGAATCTGAAAATCAGTTTGATAAAAAATGGCAAGCGACCTACATCGCACCGCTCAACCACGTACCCTTGCTATGTTCCCATCCTGGGGGAGTCTGCAGGAGCTGGTCGTGTAGGACT
>JAYTBZ010000220.1:0-1591 GCA_043736705.1 Flavobacterium sp.
TAAAGTATTAGCGGTACCAAGGTCTATCGCGATATCCTCGGTCATGAAATCAAAAAATCCCATAAGTTTTTTAAGGGTTAAAAGTTATAAAATTGTGACAAGCAAAGTTAAACAAATTAATGTTTAAAATGACGAGTTCCTGTAAATACCATAGCAACTTTATTTTCGTTGCAATAATTAATACTTAATTCGTCTTTTATAGAACCTCCTGGCTGAATTACAGCTGTTATACCCGCTTGTTTAGCGAGTTCTACGCAATCAGGAAAAGGAAAAAATGCGTCGCTTGCCATTACTGCACCCTGTAAATCAAAATGAAAATTTTTCGCTTTTTCTATGGCTTGTTGTAACGCATCAACTCTTGAGGTTTGTCCTGTTCCAGAGGCAATAAGAGTTCCGTTTTTTGCAAATACAATAGTATTGGATTTGGTGTTTTTACAAATTTTAGAGGCAAAAATTAAATCTTGAATTTCTTGTTCACTAGGTTCTGTTATTGTAACGGTTTTTAAGTCTTGTTTATTGTCAGTAATATTATTTTTGTCCTGAACTAAAATTCCGTTTAAGCACGTACGAACTTGTTTTTGTGGTAATGTTACTTCATTTTGAACTAAGATGATTCGGTTTTTCTTTTCTTGTAAAATAGCAATGGCTTCTTCGTCATATTTGGGTGCAATTACCACTTCGCAAAATAATTTATTGATTTCTAGAGCAGTATCAAGATCAATTTTTGTATTTGAGATCAAAACACCTCCAAAAGCCGAAGTGGGATCGCAAGCTAAAGCCGCAGCATAGGCTTTACTAATTGAAATTCTTGTGGCCAAACCACAAGCGTTGTTGTGTTTTAATATAGCGAATGTAGGATCGTCATTTTTGAATTCGGCAATTAAATTTACTGCAGCATCAACGTCTAATAAGTTATTGTAAGACAACTCTTTCCCATGCATTTTATCGAACATAGCATCAAAATCTCCAAAGAAAAACCCTTTTTGATGTGGATTTTCACCATATCTTAGAACTTGACCATCAGCAATACTTTCTTTGTAAATTGTTTCATCTGTATTGAAGTAATTAAAAATGGCAGCGTCATAATGAGAGGAAACATGAAATGCTTTAGTAGCCAATAATTTTCTGTTTTCTATGGTTGTAGCGCCGTTTTGGGTTATAATCAAATCCAAAAGTAAACTGTATTGATCCACAGACGATACAATGATCGTATCTTGAAAATTTTTGGCAGCAGCACGAATTAAAGAAATGCCCCCAATATCGATTTTTTCAATAATATCAGCTTCGCTTGCGCCCGAGGCAACTGTTTTTTCAAAGGGGTACAAGTCAACAATTACTAAGTCAATTTGTGGAATGTCAAATTCGATCATTTGCTGCACATCACTTTCATTGTTTTGGCGATTTAATATTCCTCCAAAAACTTTTGGGTGCAATGTTTTAACTCTACCGCCTAAAATAGAAGGGTAGGAAGTGACATCTTCGACAGGAATTACAGGAATTCCTAAATTTTTTATAAAATCCTCCGTTCCTCCTGTAGAATAAAGTGTAACATTTTGACTGTTTAGTTGTCTTACTATAGGTTCTAATCCTT
>JAYTBZ010000221.1:0-17971 GCA_043736705.1 Flavobacterium sp.
AACATAATTTCATTTTTGCTGTTTAAAACAAAAACTGAAAAAGCACGATGTAAAACTGCTTTTTCATGTGCTTCGAGTTTAGGCATCAAACCGATTTGCTCATCGTTGTGATTAACTAATATTACGTTTTCTTCTACCATAGTATTCTTTTGCTGATCAAAAATACAAAAAAGATTATTAGAGACGGGGGCTTTAACGTTCTGTTTCGAATTGTTGAAGTGAATTTATTTTGTTGCTAATCTAAGCAAATTCAATGTTTACTTTCAAAAGTTTTTTTTGTAATTTTAAATACTATAACAATCAATAAGATGCACCAAATAATCATTCGAAAAGCACATCCAAACGATTTAGAAAAACTCCTTGAATTTGAACAAGCAATTATTACTGCCGAACGTCCTTTTGACCCCACTCTAAAAGCAGAAAAGATACATTATTATGATATCGAAAAAATGATTTCAGCACCACATATACAAATAGTAGTTGCCGAAATTGATTTGGAACTCATAGGCTCTGGATATGCGCGAATAGAGGTTGCGAAACCTTATTTGAATCATCTGAACTATGCCTATTTTGGATTTATGTATACAGTTGCTAATCAAAGAGGAAAAGGAGTAAACGCTAAAATTATTGAAGCGCTCAAAAAGTGGTGCATTCTTCAGGATGTATTCGAAATGAGACTGGATGTATACAACGACAATACTTCGGCAATAAAAGCCTATGAGAAAGTAGGCTTCAAAAAACACCTTATCAACATGCGAATGATTGTATAATTATAAGGCTTTGTTAATTCTAAATCCAGAACTGTATTTTACCCGTAACTAACGATAGTTAAAACTTACTTAAATAACTATTAATTTGCAAAGTAGGCGACATTTTTTGTTTCAAAATCGCTTTACATTTGTAGTATAAAAAGAAAATTATGAAAACAGCAAGATATTTTTTAAGCCTATTATTTTTACTTCCATTATTCATGTTCACTGCCTGTGGACAAACGAAAAATAAAAAGGACAGTACAGAAAAATCTATAGCAATGGGAAATTCAATCAACAAACCAGGGAATCCATATTATTCTAATACAGATACTAAAAAAATAAAGGTTAGTGATGCCGAGTGGAAAAAGATTTTACCCGAAGATGTTTATGAAGTATCCCGTAACGCAGATACCGAAAGACCTTTTACAGGAAAATATTGGGACACCGATGAAAAAGGAACGTATTACTGCTCCGCTTGTGGAAATAAACTTTTTCGCTCAGGGGCTAAATTTTCGAGCAATTGCGGCTGGCCAAGTTTTTTTGAACAAGACAGTAAAAGCAGCGTTGTGTACAAAACGGATAACTCTCTTGGAATGGAAAGAATCGAAGCCCTTTGCGGAAGATGCGATGGGCATCTAGGACATCTTTTTGATGATGGACCTGCGCCAACTGGCAAAAGATACTGCATGAATTCTATCGCACTTGACTTTATACCTGATACCAAATAAAATGAAAAAAGTATTGCTACTGTGTTTAATAACCGCTACTAGTTTATTTGCACAAAAACCTGCAAACAAACAACCCAATTTTGAAACCATTACGCTAGCGGGAGGCTGTTATTGGTGTGTTGAGGCCGTTTATGAAAATTTAATTGGAGTAAAATCAGCCGTGTCTGGTTACGCTGGTGGTAAAAATGCTAATCCTAATTACGAAGATGTTTCTACAGGAAGATCGGGCTATGCCGAAGTAGTGCAAATTACCTATGATAAAAACGTCACAAATCTTGATGAAATTTTTAAAGTGTTTTTCACAGTACATGATCCAACTACACTAAACCGACAAGGGGCTGATGTAGGAACACAATACCGTTCTGCTATTTTTTTTAAAAATGAGATACAAAAAAAAGCTGCACAATCGGTTATCATTGCAATGAAAAAAGCTAAAATTTATGACAGCGCAATCGTAACAACATTAGAGCCACTTACTAAATTTTATAAAGCGGAAGACTACCATCAAAATTACTATGCAAACAATAAAAGTCAACCGTATTGCCAAATGGTGATTCAGCCTAAAATGGAAAAGTTTGAAAAGCTTTTTAAAAGCAGATTGAAAAAAAAATAAAATACCTAACCAACGCCTTGTCCTTTAAAACATGGCGTTTTTTTTGCTCCTAAAAAAATAGATCACCACTATTTTTCATGCGAATAGAAACTTCAAAATTTTGCTATATTTGTTTTAAGCTAAATCAATTGGCATTCCTATAAACTGAATTCCATTGCAGTAAATAGCCATTAACCAACCAAAACCACCTTACAATTCATGAAAAAAATTATTCTTTTCACAAGCATATCCCTATTCTCCGTGATTGCATCTGCGCAAAACACAGCGCTAAAATCTAAGATTGACACAAAAGCAGCAGCATTAGAATCCAAAGTTATTTCTTGGAGAAGAGACTTTCATCAAAATCCTGAATTAGGAAATCGTGAATTTAAAACTGCTGAAAAAATTGCTGCTCACTTGCGTAGTTTAGGCATAGAAGTACAAACTGGAGTGGCAAAAACAGGTGTTGTCGGTATATTAAGAGGAGGCAAACCGGGGCCAGTTATAGCTCTTCGAGCAGATATTGATGCTTTACCAGTAAAAGAACGAGTAGCTATTTCTTTCGCTTCAAAAGTAGAAGGAGAATACAATGGAAAAACGGTTCCAGTAATGCATGCCTGTGGCCATGATACCCATACTGCAATACTCATGGGAACTGCCGAAATTTTAGCTTCTATAAAAAGCGAATTAAAAGGTACTGTTAAATTTATTTTTCAACCTGCTGAAGAAGGCCCACCAGAAGGCGAAGAAGGAGGAGCAAAATTAATGGTTAAAGAAGGCGTTTTAGAAAACCCTAAAGTTGAGGCAATTTTTGGACTTCACATTAACGCTCAAACTGAAGTAGGCAAAATAAAATACCGTTCACGAGGTACTATGGCAGCTTCGGACTGGTTTACCATAAAAATTAAAGGTAAACAAACGCATGGCGCCTATCCGTGGCTGGGTATTGACCCTATCGCTACAGCAGCTCAAATAATCATGGGAATTCAAACTATTGTTAGTCGAAATGTAAATATTGCGGAATCTCCAGCTGTTATTAGTGTCGGACAAATAAACGCTGGGGTAAGAAGTAATGTGATTCCCGAAGAACTAATGATGACTGGAACCATTCGTTCTCTTGATGTTAAAGTTCAGGAAATATTACATGCTAGATTAAAACAAGTAGTAACGTCTATCGCTGAAAGTGCTGGAGCAACTGCCGAAGTTAATATAACAAACCAAACACTCATTACGTATAATGATCCCACATTAACGGATAAAATGATCCCTACACTTGAAGCTACAGCAGGCAAAGAAAATGTATCCATAACACCGGCAGTTACTGGCGCCGAAGACTTCTCCTATTTTCAAGAAAAAATTCCAGGCTTATACTTTTTTATTGGTGGTGCCCCAAAAGGTAAACCAATATCGGAGACAGCTCCACACCATACGCCTGATTTTTACATCGATGAAAGCGGTTTTCTGTTAGGAATGAAAGTATTGTCAAACTTAACAGTTGATTATATGGAAATGCAATCAAAAAAGTAACAACTAGCAATTTTTTAGTAATATCGGTATAAAAAAATAGTTATATCGTCAGTTCGAGCGCAGTCGAGAACAACGACTTACTCTAAAATTACCTTTTATTTAGCGCAGCCAAAAAACTCCATTTGAACAATTTTAATTACGAGGAGTAAAATTAATTGATAATTTCTTAATCTCAATTAGTCACTTTTCGAACCTTATATATTTTACCATATAACATTTTCATAAAAAAATTGAATTATGACCCAGATTAGATCTTTCTTCAAACATAAATTACTAGTTACAATAGCGTTACTTATAATTCAAAATATAGCAATTGCTCAAGAAAAGAAAGTTGCTCCTACATCTGATGAACTGTATCGTGAAATAGAACAAATGGACGAGATTATGTTCAATGCCTTTAATGATAAAGACTTTGAGAAATTTAAATCTTTATTTACCAGTGATTTAGAATGGTTTCAAGACAATGGCGGATTACTTGCGTATGATACAGTTTTTACCAATTTTTCCAATATGTTTAAAAATGAAAATAGACTAACGCGAAAACTTGTCAAAGGAACACTCGAAGTGCACCCCATAAAAGACTATGGCGCAATTGAAACAGGTATTCACGAATTCCGTCATATGGAAAACGGAAAGGAAGAAATTGGAACCTTCAAATTTCTTATGATTTGGCAAAAAAAAGACAACATATGGAAGATTTCTAGAGTGGTGAGTTACGATCATTAGCGTAAAAGCCAACTTATTATCCAACTCTCAAACTGAGGCTTTAATATTCAAAAATATTTGAGAAATAAATCCATAAGCGTACCAAAACAGGATGTTTTGCACGTTAATTGAGATTTGTTTAGACAAACTTTTTTATTGATTTAAAATTGCGCCAATCATCAACGCACATTTTTCTCCATCAATAGCTGCAGAAATTATTCCACCTGCATAACCCGCTCCTTCGCCACAGGGATAAAGTCCTTTTATTTGAACATGTTCATACGTTAATGGATCTCTTGGAATACGAACTGGTGATGAAGTTCTTGATTCTGGTGCATGAAGTATAGCCTCATTTGTCAGGTACCCTCGCATAGATTTCCCAAATTCTGTAAATCCTTCTCGCAATATGTTTGTTAAAAATTTGGGGAAAACCTCTCCCATTTCAACTGATGTGGTTCCGGGTACATAAGAAGTTTTAGGAATATCTGTTGAAACTCTTTTTTGTGTAAAATCGATCATGCGCTGTGCAGGTACTTTTTGACTTTCTCCCGCCAAATGCCATGCTTTTTGCTCAATGCTTTTTTGGAATTCCATTCCAGCCAAAGCACCAAATTTGGCAAACGGTTTGAAATCTTCTAATTGTAACTCAATCACAATTCCAGAATTAGCGGTAGCCTGATCCCTTTTGGATGGAGACCAACCATTTGTCACCACCTCGCCAGGACTTGTTGCGCATGGTGCAATCACGCCACCAGGACACATACAAAACGAATACATTCCCCTGCCTCCTACTTGCTTCACGATCGAATACGGTGCTGGGGGCAAATAATCGCCGCGGTAATCACAACTGTATTGAATACTATCGATCAACGTTTGTGGATGCTCTGCTCGAACGCCCAAGGCAAAAGGTTTGGCCTCAATAAAAATTTGTTTTCGATCTAATAATTCAAAAATATCACGAGCTGAATGTCCAGTGGCCAAAATCAGTTTATTGGCAAGAATTGTTTCTCCGGTATGCGTAACAATACCTTGAACCTCATTATTTTTTACTAAAATATCGGTCAAACGTGTTTCAAATAAAACCTGTCCGCCACATTCAATAATTTTCTCTCGAATATCTTGAATGATTTGTGGTAATTTATTGGTTCCAATATGTGGATGTGCCTCAATCAAGATATCTGGCGAAGCGCCAAAAGCAACAAACAGTTCTAAAACCCGAGTAACATCACCTCTTTTTTTAGAACGCGTGTATAATTTTCCATCAGAATACGTTCCAGCACCGCCTTCGCCAAAACAATAATTAGAATCTTCATCAACTAAATGATCTACATTAATTGCCTTTAAATCTCTACGACGTCCACGAACGTCCTTTCCACGTTCAACCACAATTGGTTTTAAACCCAATTCGATCAATTGTAAAGCCGCAAATAATCCTGCAGGACCAGCTCCTATAACAAGTACTTCTTGCGCATTTGATACATTTTTATACTCTGGTATATTTATTTTTTCTTGAATTACTGATTCTCCAATAAAATATACATCTGCTTTTATATTGAACTTTATCGCTTTTTGACGGGCATCAACAGAGCGTTTTAAAACTATAACTTTTTGAATTTCCTGTACAGAGGTATTGAAAAATTTTGCAACGTGGTCATTCAATAATGATTCATTATGAGCTACTTCTGGTGATACTTGAGTTTGGATTTCGCGAGGCATAGTAAGATTTTTTGCAAAAATAGTAATTTGGAAATTGTTATTGTAATTTTGCTATTCAACACCAACAATTATGTCCAGAAAAATTAAATTAATTTGGGATTTTCGTGGGCCAGCCTCGGCAAAAACAGCAGAACACCACGAAATTCATTTGAAAGAATACATTGCCATTGAAAAATTGCCATTGAACATCACCGGTTTTGAAACGCAAGGAGAAATGCAAGCCATTGCTTTTATGGTTGTAACTGATGATTATATGATCCAAGTTCGAGATGCTTTAAAACCACATCGAGGCGAATTATATCTGGAATAAATATGTTTTATAGCTTTTGAATGGTTTCAAAAAACAATTGACTTAATTTCTCATCAGCCATTCCTGCAACTGCAATAATTTCCGGAATATTAACTGGTTTTAAATTGTCTGGATCACACTCGTCAGTAATGACACTAATTGCTGCACAAGGCAATCCTAATTGATTGGCTACAATCACCTCGGGCGTGGTGCTCATTCCTACCATATCGGCCCCAATAAAACCAAGATATCTATATTCTGCTCTCGTTTCTAATTGAGGCCCAAAAACGGAAGCATATACTCCTTTTTTTAGATTTACATCTAAATTTAAAGCTTGCTCCATCAAAATGTTATTCAATTTCTCATTGTATGGCGCGCTCATATCTGGAAAAATACCACCATATTCAAAACTATTTAATCCAGAAAGTGGACTACCTCCTTGCAAATTGATATGATCATCTAGTAAAACTAAATCTCCCTTTTTAAAACTCTTATTAATACCTCCTGCTGCGTTACTGAGAAATAATTGCTGTATTCCTAATTTTTGCAATACACGAATAGGAAACGTTATTTGTTGCAAACTATACCCTTCATAAAGATGAAATCTACCTTGCATCACGATAACTTTTTTAGAGCCTATGGTTCCGAACAATAGTTTTCCCTTATGAAATTCTACTGTAGAAACCGGAAAGTGTGGAATTTCAGCATAATCAATGGTTTGCTCGACTTCTAAATAATCTAAAAATTTTCCTAACCCTGTTCCCAAAACTAGACCTACTTCTGGATTTAATATCCTTTTTGAAACCAGGTAATCAGCCGACTGCGTAATTTGTTCTAAATATGTCATACTTTAAAAAACTATTGTTGGTAAATTTCGTAAATATTAATAGATTTACAAAAAACATTCTATGAAACATCTAGCAATATTATTTTTTTTCACGCAAATAGGTTGGTCACAGACTACAGATTACGTAAAATTATCACAAGATTTTATACAATCGGTCAAAGTTGCAGACGGTAATGCAGAAAAATTAGTCAATATAATTGCTAAAGCGAATGAGACCGAATTACTGCGCCAATTAAAAAACGATGACAATAAAAAGGCCTTCTTTATTAATCTTTACAATGGATTTACTAATTATTCTTTAAAAAAAAATCCAGCGCAATATAAAAACAGAGGAGAATTTTTTAAATCTGAGCAGTTTATTATTGCCGGGAATAAAGTAAGCTTAGATCTTATCGAACATGGGTTCTTGCGAAAATCGAGTGTTAAATTGAGTATGGGAAAATTAAGTAAAATTTTCCCTCCTAACATAGAAAAAAAATACCGTGTCGACAAAATCGATTATAGAATTCACTTTGCTTTAAATTGCGGAGCTAAAAGTTGCCCTGCAGTTTTTGCGTATGATTCAAAAAACATAAATGAGCAATTAGACAAGGCAACCAAGAGTTATATGATTGCGAATGCTTCATACGATAAGACAAAAAATATTTTGTTTGTACCTTCATTGATGAGTTGGTTTAGAGGTGATTTTGGAAATAAAAAAGGAATTTTAAAAATTTGTAATGATCTAAAAATCATCGCGAAAGATGCAGATCCAAAGTTAGAATACAACACTTACGATTGGACTTTATATTTAGAAAATTTTAAATAATACTTATGGAAAAGAATTATTACAATTCAGACGATTTAAAAAAATTTGGTAACATAGTCGATTTTCAAAAGGAAATGGGCGAAAAATTCTTTGGGTATTACGGCGAAGTTTTCAAAGAAGGTGCCTTAACAGCCAGAGAAAAATCATTGATTGCTTTAGCTGTTTCTCATGCTGTTCAATGTCCGTATTGTATTGATGCGTATAGTTCTGATGCTTATGAAAAGGGATACAATGAGGCTCAAATGATGGAAGCAGTTCATGTTGCAGCAGCTATACGTGGCGGTGCAAGTTTAGTACATGGCGTTCAAATGATGAATAAAGTTAAGAAAATTAGTTTATGAGTGAGTTTAAAAAAATAAAACTAAAATCATTAAAATCCAATGCCAATTCTTTATCAAAGGCAGCAAATCAGATCAATCTTTTAGAACAAAATCCTGAGGATTTTACTCCTTTTAGAATAAAGTTAGGAGAAATTAATTTGAATCCATTACCACCAACAGCGCTGGAAGTGTTCCAAATTAATCTAGGCAAAATGTGCAACCAAGTTTGTACGCATTGCCATGTGGATGCAGGTCCTGATCGTAAAGAGATTATGACCAAAGAGACCATGGAAATAATTGTTGAAATTCTTAGATCAAATCCTAATTACAAAGTAGTTGATATGACGGGTGGCGCACCAGAGATGAATCCGAATTTTAGATGGTTTGTTGAGGAAATTAGTGCACTGGGCATTCAAATGTATGTGAGATGCAATCTAACGATCATTACTGCCAATAAAAAATACAATGACTTACCGGAATTCTTCAAAAAACACAATGTGGAAGTAATATCCTCTTTGCCTTCTTACTCTAAAGATAGAACAGATAAACAGCGCGGTGATGGTGTTTTTGAAAGCTCTATAAAAGCATTGAAAATGCTTAACGAAGTTGGATACGGCCATGAAGGTTCTGGTTTAACATTAAATTTAGTATACAATCCTGCAGGCGCTTTTTTGCCTCCAGATCAAATAGCACTCGAAAAAGAATACAAAATTGCCTTGCAAAAAGACTTCGGGATTGAATTTAATAATTTATTTGCTATCACTAATCTACCTGTGAGTCGTTATTTAGATTATCTAGTTACCACAGGCAATTTTGAAGATTATATGCATAAGCTTATCGACGCTTTTAACCCAACAGCGGCTTTAAATGTGATGTGCAGAAACACCATTTCTATTGGCTGGGATGGCTATATTTATGATTGTGATTTCAATCAAATGTTAGAGTTGAAAGTAGCTTGTAGAGATTCCCAACACATATCTGAGTATAATTCAGATTCGCTATTAAATAGAAATATCATTGTTAGCAATCATTGTTATGGATGTACAGCTGGCTCTGGTAGTAGCTGTGGTGGTGCAGTTGCTTAAATAAGATAAAAAACAAATAACATAAATAAAACTCAAGCATACCAAAAAAATACAGATTTAAGAAATACAATACTTATAAATAGTGTTCTACAACAAAGGAACAAAACTTAAAAAACTAGTCAATAAAATGGAAAATTATTTAGACGCAACCGTCAACTTATACCGAGATGCAGCATTAACCCCAGACGTAGGATTGTGTTGTACCACTACTCCTATTTGGAAATTTCCAGGTCTTGAAATTCCAAAAATAATGCAAGAAATGAATTATGGTTGTGGAAGCACGATCTCGGCTCAGGACTTAATCAACAATCCAAAAATTTTATATGTAGGAGTTGGTGGCGGAATGGAATTGTTACAATTTTCCTATTTTTCTCGTCAAAAAGGTGGTGTAGTAGGTGTAGATGTTGTAGATGAAATGCTCGAAGCTTCACGCCAAAATTTTATAATCGCAGAGCAAGAAAATGATTGGTTCAAAAGCGAATTTGTAGAACTTAGAAAAGGAGATGCTTTAAACCTGCCTATTGAGGATGAAAGCATTGATATTGCAGCACAAAACTGTTTATTCAACATCTTCAAAACAGATGACTTGAAAAAAGCATTACAAGAAATGTATCGTGTGCTAAAACCATACGGACGATTAGTAATGAGCGACCCTACCTGTGAACAAGAAATGAATGAAACCTTGAGAAACGACGATCATTTAAGAGCACTTTGCTTAAGCGGTAGTATCCCAATTAAGGAATACATACAAATGTTGACGGACGTTGGTTTTGGAACTATCGAAATTAGAGGCAGAAGACCATACCGAATTTTAGATACTGAAAATTATGCCACTGATGAATTAATTTTTATTGAAAGCATTGAAGTTTGCGCAATTAAAGATCCAATGCCAAGTGATGGACCCTGCGTATTTACAGGTAAAGCAGCTATATTTTATGGCAAAGATGCTTATTTTGATGATAAAAAAGGACACGTATTATTGAAAAACCAACCTTTAGCTGTTTGCGATAAGACTGCACAAGCACTTACTGATTTGAACAGAGACGATATTTACATTAGCGAATCAACCTTTCACTATAATGGTGGAGGCTGTTGCTAAAACAACAAAAGCTGCAACTAAATTTTAGTTGCAGCTTTTTATTATACTTTCTATGCAAAATAAAAATGCCATAATACTATTTACCAAAAATCCGGAACTGGGAAAAGTGAAAACTCGCCTAGCAAAAACCATTGGTAACGCAAGAGCACTTGAAATTTATAAAAAACTTTTGACTCATACACAATCTATTGCAAGTCCAATTGATGCAGACAAATTTGTCTTTTATTCGGATACCATCAATAATGATGATCAATGGAATGCTGCTGATTATTATAAAAAACTACAGTTCAACGGTGATTTAGGCCAACGCATGGCGGCGGCATTTCAAGAAGTTTTTAGCCTTGGCTATCAATCGGTTTGTATTATCGGAAGCGATTGTTATGAATTAAATTCAGCAATAATTACTACTGCTTTTTCAAAATTATCGGATCATGATGTTGTAATCGGACCTACTTTTGATGGAGGATATTATTTACTGGGAATGAAACTTTTGCATAAATCTCTTTTTATCAATAAAAACTGGAGTACAGATACCGTTTTTTCAGATACCATAAATGATTTTGAAAAACTAGCAGTAACCGCATATCATTTGTTAAAATTATCAGATATTGACGAAGAAAAAGATTTACCGGAACATTGGAAATAAATTACTTTGTATCATCTCTTTAAAATAGCTGCATCCCTCGCAATAAAAATCTATTGCCGTAAAACTATGGCTTATTTTGACTCTAATTTTGCTTTAGATAGGCCTACAATTATTGCCTGTAATCATCCCAACTCGTTTTTTGATGCAATAAATATTGCGGTTCAGTATCCTAAACCCATTTATTTCCTTGCTCGTGGTGATGCTTTCAAGAAACCTTTAGTAGCTCGGTTTTTAAAAAGCTTACATTTAATTCCCATTTACAGACTAAGTGAAGGAAAAGAAAACTTAAGTAAAAATACCGAAACGTTTGACGCATGCCTGACACTACTGAAGCAGAATCAAACTATTTTAATTTTTTCTGAAGGAATTTGTGTCAACGAATGGAAGTTAAGACCTTTGAAAAAAGGTACCGCGAGACTGGCCTTATTGGCATTAAAAGATGGCATTAACGATTTAGAAATAATGCCTACGAATATCAATTATTCTTCGTTCTCAACTAACCCAAAAGAGAGTGTCATTAATTTTAACGCAAGTTTTAAACCTACTGATTTACCTAAAAGTCCAGAGTCAACATTTTACAATTCTTTTAATGAGCATCTAAAAAATGGTATTCTGAATAAGATGGTCATCAAAGATCATCTCAATGACGCAAATTTGTTCCAAACGCCAAATACATTAACAACCAAACTATCAAAAGTTTTGTTAGCTATTCCGGCATTTTTAGGATTTCTAGGAAATTATTGGATCTACCGCATTTTTAAAAGAATGGCTTTGAAGAAAACAAAAAATACAGTGTTCTATGATTCGGTATTATTTGGGATGCTACTTCTTTTATATCCAATGATCATTGTACTACTTTCTATTGTAATATCAGTAATTTTCAATTTCAAAATTGGCCTTTTATTTTTTATTGTTATGCCCGTGAGCGCTTGGTGCTACAAACTTTATAAGAGTTTATAAATTATTTTACTTTACTTAAAGCGAGCATTTTTATCATCCATTTGGGTAATGGTTTTTCTTGATTTCGCTTCCTTAAATCTAAATACCAACCCATTTTTTTCATAATTGGCACTTTATGCGTTTCAACGAGTTCAATCAAAGTACCATCTGGATCCTCAATGTAACAAAAACGTCCAGAGGCATTATCCATTGCAAAGGTATTATTACTATCGACAGTAAAATCTAGTCCCCGACTTTGTACATGTTTTTTTAAATCGTCCATGGCTATCACATCAAAGCAAAGGTGAATAAAACCACAATCACCCCAATAGCGATTGTTATATATTTTTGGTGCTTGCAGATCTAAATTTTGAATCAATTCAATCGTGACATTTCCTAATAACTTATTAAAAGCACCTTTACCTGTTGCCTTTTTATGCATTCCGACTTTTCTAAAATTCTGATTGTTTTCATTGCAACAAAAATCATAAAGTACGGTATCAAGACCCACAACAGATTTATAAAAGTCTATTGATTGCTCCATATCTGAAACCCCAATTACAGCACCAATAACTCCACCTAAATCGTGTTTGTCTTTTTGAAACCAATCAGTAGATGGAATAATTTTGAAAGAATTATTGTGAGCATCAGTAACGTAAAAATAATGCGTTCCGCTATTGCAGACAGCCATATCCGAAACCTTTAAGTCAGTAATTGTAGTAAGTCGTTTATGGGATGCAAAAATATCTGCAGATTTGATTATAGCAGCATAAATACCAATATCACCAAAATTAATTTCATTTATCGTACTCGGAATTCGATCCAAGAACTGCCACAACTCGAAACCACCGCCACCTTGCAAATTCATGGTTAGGATTGCTCTTCTATTGTATTCTTGATTGCCCGTATACTGCGTCATCAAACTGGCTTTAGCTTCATCATCAAAAATTAAAACATCCATTCCAAATAAATGTTTGTAAGTATGCTTAGCCGTTTCAGCGTCACGTACTCCTATTCCGATTTGTTGAATTCCTGATAAAAATTGATGCATATACTAATTAAATTATTTTTGTAAACCTTTTGAATATGCGATTTTATAGTAAAGCGAAGGAACAAACCACCACAACCATAACAAGAGTCGCTCCGCTTGACCGATGACAACTGTTTTTTTATTGGATTTTATTCCATTAATTATTTTTCTCGCACAAACATCAACTGCCATGCCAACTTCGTTATTTGCGTCTGTTGCACCAAATTGCTGGCCATCACCTAACAAGGCATTTCTAGAAATGTTAGTGTCAATTCTACCAGGATATACGATAGAAACGGTGATGTTGGTTTTATACAATTCACATTGAAGCGTTTCTAAATACCCTTTAATAGCGTGTTTGGATGCAACATAACCAGAACGTAGCGGGAAACCTACTAATCCTGCAATACTACTAATAACGGTAATATTGCCTCTATTGTGTTGTTTAAAATGCGGTAGCAAAGCTTGCGTAATTGCAAGAGGAGCAAAATAATTGAGGTCCATTAATTTTTTATAAACAGCAATCGAGGTATCTGCTGCTTCGGCGCGCTGACTGATTCCTGCGCTCTGAATCACAAAATCAATAGTCCCTTCAAGTGTTAAAGCACGAGTTACAAGATCAGGTAAACCATCAAGATTTAACAAATTAAAAGGCAAAATATGTACTTTCGAACAGTTCAATTCCGCTGCTACAGCCTTTAAAAGTGATTGATTAGAAGAGGTTAAAATAAGTGTTGCACCTAGTTTAGACAGTTGAAAGGCTAATTCTTTGCCAATGCCAGATGAAGCACCAGTTATCCAAACCACTTTATTTTTAAAATGCATTTTTTCGGTAGCTTAAAAGTTCTTTGTATTCATTGATCATTTCCGATTGAGAAGCACCTTTTTTATACATCTTAACTATTTTTAAATTAGCCAGCTGAACAGTTAACCATGTGTTTTCCTCATATTTTCTAGCAGAAACTAAAGTAGCTTTAGGAATAAGTTTAAAAGTAGTCTTTTTCCAAAGTCGCTCCAAATAATCATAGTCTTCCATAATAAACATGTCTTCTTTGTAAGGACCTATTTGATCCCAAACATTTTTGGTAACAAAAATACCTTGATCACCCCCTCTAAAAAAAAGATAATTGAAATGTGTGAAAAACGAGTTTATTTTGAGTAAAAAACTAGAACTATCAAATTGTGTTCTAAAACTGCCGCTATCAAAGTTCTCTTGTAATGCCTTTTCAATCAAATTATAAAAATTGGGTGTTGGTAAACAATCAGCATGCATGAAAAAGAAGACAGTCCCTATGGCATTTTTTGCACCATAATTCATTTGACCAGCACGCCCTTTGAGCGGTGACTGCAATATCTTTATTCCTAAACTTTCCGCTATCGCAATGGTATTATCTGTACTACCAGCATCTGAAACAATAATTTCATACGCTTTGTCTACCAGATTATTTTGCAAATACGCGATTGTCTTTTCAAGTATTGCTGCTTCATTAAAAGTGGGGATAATAATACTTAAAATCATACTGCTGAGTTAAATGTAGTATTTACTAGAGTTTTGAAAGTGAGAGCCTATTAATTCGCTACTTCACTAATGAATTTGATGCGCATTAATCGCAATTCATCAATATCATAATCTCCATCAAATTCTTTAAGTGCATTTTCTATATTATCCGATTCTGATTCCATGAAATAGTCGTGAATTTCTTCCTGTTGATCATCATCAAGCATATCATCAATCCAATATTTAATATTCAGCTTGGTTCCCGAGTATACTATTTGTTCCATTTCTTTGATCAAATCATCCATCTTCAACCCTTTTGCGGAAGCGATATCATCCAGCGATAATTTTCTATCAATGTTTTGAATAATATACAATTTATTGACCGAGTTGACTCCAGTGGACTTTACTACCAAATCCTCTGGACGAATAATGTCATTATCGGCGACATAACGGCTGATTAATTCTAAGAATGCTGCACCATATTTTTTAGCTTTACCCTCGCCTACTCCATGGGTGTTAATTAATTCCTCTTGTGAAATAGGATATTTAAGAGCCATATCTTCAAGCGAAGGATCCTGAAATACCACAAATGGAGGAACGCCTAATTTCTTAGCTACTTTTTTGCGTAAATCACGCAACATAGCCATTAATACTTCATCAGCAGTTCCACCAGCTTTAGCGGCAGTTACTATGGCTTCATCTTCAGATTCATTGTATTCATGATCTTCTGACATTAAGAAGGATTCCTTGTTCTTGATAAAATCCAGTCCTTTTTCAGTAATCTTTACAATACCGTAGGTTTCAATGTCTTTGGATAAAAATCCAGCTACAAGAACCTGCCTTAATAACGCCATCCAGTATTTTTCATCATATTCCGAACCGCAACCAAAAAACGATTGCGTGTCCGTTCGATGTGCCTTTATTACCGCATTAACACGACCAATTAAGGTAAAAACAACTTCTTTCGATTTGTATAAATGTTTGGTATCGCGAACTACTTCTAATAATTTTACAACTTGATCGCAAGCTTCTACTTTTGTTTTTGGGTTACGAACATTGTCATCCATATCAGCACCATCTCCTGTCACTTCGTCAAATTCCTCTCCGAAATAATGCAACAAGAACCTCCTTCTAGACATTGATGTTTCGGCGTAAGCCACAACCTCCTGCAATAAAGCAAATCCAATCTCTTGTTCTGCTATAGGTTTACCGGACATGAATTTTTCTAATTTTTCAACATCTTTGTACGAGTAATACGCCAAACAGTGGCCTTCTCCACCGTCACGTCCCGCGCGACCCGTTTCTTGATAATAACTTTCCAGTGATTTAGGGATGTCATGGTGAATCACAAAACGTACATCTGGTTTGTCAATTCCCATCCCAAAAGCAATGGTTGCAACTACAACATCCACATCTTCCATCAAGAACATATCTTGATGTCTGGCGCGAGTTTTGGCGTCTAATCCCGCATGATAGGGCACGGCACTAATTCCGTTTACTTGTAACACTTCAGCTATAGCCTCTACTTTTTTTCGGCTCAAGCAATAAATAATACCTGATTTTCCTTTATGTTGTTTGATGAAACGAATAATATCCGATTCTATATTTTTTGTCTTTGTGCGTACTTCGTAATATAAATTTGGTCTGTTAAAGGATGCTTTAAAAGTAGTCGCATCAGACATGTCCAAGTTTTTGAGAATATCTTCTTGAACTTTTGGTGTAGCTGTAGCGGTTAGACCAATAATAGGAACATCGCCTAATTGCTTAATGATATGCTTTAAATTTCGATATTCCGGTCTAAAATCATGACCCCATTCAGAAATACAATGCGCTTCATCTATAGCTACAAAAGAGATAGTTACATTTTTTAGAAAGTTCACATTCTCCTCCTTTGTCAAGGATTCAGGCGCCACATAAAGCAACTTTGTTAATCCCGAAGTAATGTCTTTTTTTACTTGTGTGATTTCGGTTTTGGTAAGAGAAGAATTTAATACATGAGCCACACCATTTTCTGAGGATAAACTCCGAATGGCATCCACTTGATTTTTCATTAAAGCAATTAAAGGCGAAACTACTATAGCAGTACCCTCTTGAATCAAAGCTGGCAATTGATAACAAAGTGATTTTCCTCCTCCTGTAGGCATGATCACAAATGTATTCTCTTGGTTTAAGATACATTTTATGACTTGTTCCTGCAGCCCCTTAAATTGACTAAAGCCAAAATATTTCTTTAATTCTTTGTGTATGTCAATTTCGTTTAAATTCATTCTTTATTGTGTGGTATTTTGTATAAATTTGCAATACCTAAAGGTACAAATTTCTTTTACACACACAAATTTTAATCATTCTGTTTTGATATCTAACGAAAATATATTGGCTAGCGCCAAAAAAACTATTTTATCGGAAAGCGAATCTATTGCCAAACTAACTGATTTTCTGGATGAAAACTTTATTGAAGCAACACAAAATATTTACAACTCTAAAGGAAGATTAATTGTTACGGGAATAGGAAAAAGTGCCATTATTGCTCAAAAAATGGTCGCTACATTTAACTCTACCGGAACTCCATCGCTATTTCTTCATGCCTCAGAGGCGATACATGGGGATTTAGGAATGATTCAAAATGATGACAGTATCATTTGTATTTCCAAAAGCGGTAATAGCCCAGAGATTAAGGTTCTGGTACCACTTTTAAAACGTTTTGGAAATACAGTAATAGCCATAACAGGAAATACGGGTTCTTTTCTGGCAAAAGGTGCCGATTTTGTTTTGAACACCACAGTAGATTCTGAAGCTTGTCCAAATAATCTCGCTCCTACTAACAGCACCACAGCACAATTAGTTATGGGCGATGCACTTGCCGTTTGCTTAATGGAAATGCGCGATTTTAAACCTGAGGATTTTGCTGTTTATCATCCTGGTGGCGCATTAGGCAAAAAATTATTGTTGCGTGTAAAAGATATAGTAGAACATACTCTAAAACCTATGGTTTCGGCTGATGCTTCGATTAAAAAGGTTATTTTTGAAATATCTGAAAAACGTTTGGGAGTTACTGCAGTGGTCGATGCAAACAACGTAGTCGGAATTATTACAGATGGAGATATCCGACGCATGTTGAACGACAGAGATTCATTTGCCGATTTGACTGCAAAAGACATTATGACCAAAAATCCCAAATTAATACCATCTACCGCTATGGTAGTAGATGCATTAAATATCTTGGAAGATTTTTCCATTACACAATTAGTTGTGGTCGACCATGGTGTGTACCAAGGAGTGTTACATTTACATGATATTTTAAAAGAAGGAATACTATAATGGCAAAAAAAAACTTAAACGAAATGTCGTTTTTAGATCATCTTGAAGAATTAAGATGGTTGTTGGTTCGAA
>JAYTBZ010000222.1:0-1582 GCA_043736705.1 Flavobacterium sp.
GCGATGGTACTAAAATGTTTGTATCCAAATTCTTTCGAAACCTTTTCTGCATTTTCTTGATTGGGATCATAAAAACCAACCAATTCGTATTGATCAGATTGTTGTAATAAACGCAAATGTATTTTTCCTAGGTGACCAGCACCTAATACTCCAATTTTCAGCATAACGATGTAATTTTTACAAAAATAGCAATAAAATGATTAATCTATTATCGATATGAGACAATTATTCCGTTAAATTTAATTTTAAAATCTAACATTTGAAATCAGAAATTCTTTGCTATTTTTACCAAAATAAAATAGTAAATTTTGAAAGATACAGCCAAGCATCAAGGACTTCGCAATCAATTAGTAAGCGTTTTAGAGCAAAAAGGGATTGTCGATAAAAATGTTTTGGATGCTATAAAAAAAATCCCAAGACACTTATTTTTGAATTCCAGTTTTGAAGATTACGCTTATCAAGACAAAGCGTTTCCCATTGGCGCAGGTCAAACAATTTCGCAACCCTATACTGTAGCTTTTCAATCTCAATTATTAGAAGTTAAAAAAGAGCATAAAGTTTTAGAAATCGGAACAGGTTCAGGATATCAAACTGCCGTTTTGTGCTTATTAGGGGCTAAGGTTTTTAGTATTGAAAGGCAGAAAGAATTGTTCAAACAAACTTCAATATTATTTCCAAAATTGAATATTCGTCCCAAACATCTTTCTTTTGGAGATGGTTACAAGGGCTTACCAAGTTATGCACCTTTTGATAGTATTATAGTTACTGCTGGTGCACCGTTTATCCCTCAGCCGTTGATGGCGCAATTAAAAATAGGTGGTAGGCTTGTTATTCCGTTAGGAGAAGAGGTTCAAATAATGACTTTACTCATTCGAAAAAATGAAACCCAATTCGAAAAGCATGAGTTTGGAGAATTTCGATTCGTTCCTTTACTTGAGGATAAAAACTAAAATTCCATCTTTAAAATTTTCCAAAAGAAATCAGTTGAAGATGGATTTTATTGACCAATAATACTCAAATAGCGTTCTAGACTTTCTTTTTCTATTTGAGCGATAAACAGTAGAAAATCTTCTTTGGAGTTTTTAGTTTGCGCTGTTTCCAGTGTTTGGTAATAGCGCATTCTAATCTCATAATCACCTTTAATATTGGCAATGATGTAGCCATGTTGCAATAAAACTAAGTTCATGACTAAGCGCGAAGTCCTACCATTGCCATCCATAAAGGGATGAATAGTAACCAAACGTTCATGCATTTCGGCAGCCAAAACTATCGGATGTAGAGTTGATTTATTAGTTTCATACCAAATAAAGAAATCTTCTATTTCCTTAGCTACCAAAAAAGGTTGGGGTGGCATGTGACTTCTCCCTTGGATCATTACTTGTACTTTTCTATAGCGTCCGGCATCTTCTGGTTGAATTCCTCTTAAAATAAGATTGTGTATAGACAGTACTTCACGTTCATTTATAGAAATATTTCTTTGCATCAAATCCTTGATGTAAGCAATTGCTTCTTGATGATTAATGACTTCAAGATGTTCCCGCATACTTTTTCCGGAAATCGTTAAACCTTCATTGATAACTAA
>JAYTBZ010000223.1:0-7848 GCA_043736705.1 Flavobacterium sp.
AGGAATTCGCTGCTGTAAAAACGAGTCCGCTAACACCGGAAGATCGTGCAACATTTAAATCTTTAGCTTTTTATCCTGCCAATAAAACTTTTTTTGTCAAAGCTACTTTAGTTAAAACAGAAAATGAGCAAGCTTTTGAGATGAAAACTACGACTGACAGAAAGCCGCTTTACGTAAAATATGGAGAACTTTCATTTGTAATGAAAGGAAGGAGTTTTAAACTAAATGTGTATCGCAATATCGAACTTTCAAAAAAAGAGGAGTACAAGGATTATTTGTTTTTACCATTTTCGGATGCTACATGTGGTAAGGAAAGTTATATTGGTGGAAGATATATCGATTTAAGCGTTCCAGCAGGTAATACAATTACCATTGATTTTAATACGGCCTATAACCCCTATTGTGCATACAATTCCCAGTATTCGTGTCCCATAGTGCCGCTTGAAAATGATTTGGATATTGCCATAGAAGCTGGTGTCAAAAAGTTTCACGATTAAATGAAGTTCTACAATTTACATACGCATTCAGCCACTAAGCAAGAAAATGTTGTTGAGTTAGTGAATCAATATCCACACGAATTTGATGCCAACATTCCAGTATATTCTATTGGGATTCACCCTTGGTTTATCGTTGAAGAACGGATAGAAGATGATTTGGCGATAATAGAAAGTAAATTACAAGAAACTAATTGTCTTGCGGTTGGTGAATGCGGATTGGATAAACGCGTCGCAATACCAATCGAATTGCAACAGTTGGTTTTCGAAAAACAGTTGCTTTTGGCACAACACTATAACAAACCAGTGGTTTTGCACTGCGTAGCGGCTTTTGATGAATTGATTGCAACTAAGAAAAAATTGAACATCACTGTTCCTATGATAGTACATGGATTTTCAAAAAGTGAACAACTAGCTACACAATTGGTGTCCAATGGATTTTATATCTCCTTTGGAAAATATTTACTTTTGAATCCCGAATTAGAAACCGTTTTTAAAAGTGTTCCGGATGATAAAATTTTTCTTGAAACCGATACAATTTCAGAAAACATTGCAGCAGTGTACAAATTGGCAGCAAAATACAAAGGAATATCAATGTTGGAAATGCAGGAACTCATAACACATAATTTTCAAAAAGTGTTTTTTAAGGAATTGTAAAGATGGTAGTTTACCTTATAAATAATAAAATTTAAAAAGAGAATAATGGCAGAATGGACAGAAAGAGCAGAACTTCTATTTAAAAAAGAAGGTTTGACTAATTTGCAAAATGCAAATGTTTTAGTAGTAGGATTGGGCGGAGTTGGTTCTTTTGCTGCTGAATTTTTGGTACGCGCTGGAGTTGGAACTATGACTATCGTTGATGGTGACGTAGTAGATATTACGAACATCAACCGACAATTACCTGCATTGCATTCTACAGTAGGTCAACCCAAAATAACTGTAGTTGGTGATCGATTGATGGATATTAATCCAGCATTAAAATTGACTCGGGTTCAAGAATTTTTATCTCCAGAGCGTGCTTTTGAAATAGTTTCTGAAGAATTTGATTATGTTTTAGACTGCATTGACAGTGTTACTCCAAAATTAAATTTGATCATTGCAGCTAAACGCAAAAGAGTAAAAATTATCAGTAGTATGGGAGCAGGAGGTAAAATGGAAGCGTCGAAAGTGAAAGTAACAGATATTACAAATACCGTAAATTGTTTTTTTGCTAAAACGATACGTCGTCGTTTAAAAGAATTCAAAATTGATAAATTAAAAGTGGTTTTTTCTTCTGAAATTCAGGATGAATCTAGTTTAAAATTGACTGATGGATCTAATTTTAAGAAATCATTTTACGGAACCAACAGTTATATGCCAGGATTGTTTGGTTTGTATGCCGCAGAAACTGTGATTCGGTATTTACTGAAGAAAGATTGATTAGTGTGCATTATCCAATTTAAATATTCTAATTATTCTTAAAATATAAAAGTCCAATAAATTAAAAAAAATGATACAAACTGTAATATTTGACATGGATGGCGTAATAGTCGATACAGAACCCGTACACCGCTATGCTTATTTCAAATTATTTGAGGAATTAAATATTCAAGTTACTGAGGATATTTATACTTCGCTTACAGGTTTTTCGACTCGCAATACATTTCAAAAATTGAAAGATTTGTTTGCAATTGAATATGAAGTAGAGGAATTAATTCTCCGGAAACGTACCATTTTTAATGATGCTTTTGATAATAAAGCTGATTTAGAATTACTAGAGGGAGTTGAAAATCTCATCAAAGAATTACACCAAAACGGAGTGCAATTAATTTTGGCTTCTTCGGCTTCCAAAGTTACTATTGAGCGAGTGTTTTGGAGGTTCAACTTACACAATTATTTTTCCCATAAAATAAGTGGTGAGGATTTTCCACAATCAAAACCACATCCTGCTATTTTTGAACACGCAGCAAATCTTTCGATTGCACCAAAAGAGAGTTGTATTGTGATTGAGGATAGTACTAATGGCGTCAAAGCGGCAAAAGCAGCAGGTATTTTTTGTGTGGGATACAACAGTATTCATTCAGAAGCGCAAGATTTGTCTAAAGCTGATGTCATTATCAACCATTTTAACGAATTGGATATTGATCTTGTTCGAAATTTGAATTCTAAATTAAGATATAATTAACATTTTAAAGCTGTTGAATTTGTAAATTTGAAATTCAAAAAAATTTAAATATGAAAAAAATAATCCTTGTATTGGCTATCATTATAGCAAATTTTACTATCGAGGCTCAAGTAAAAACACCTCAGTCTAGCCCAAAATCTACTATCATGCAAACTGTAGGTTTGACAGATGTAGAAATCGTTTATTCAAGACCAAGCGCAAGAGGAAGAGTCGTTTTTGGTAATTTGATACCCTTTGGAAAAGTTTGGAGAACGGGAGCTAACGAGAACACAACAGTATCCTTTAGTGATGATGTTATTATTGATGGTAAAACATTAAAAAAAGGAAAATATTCGTTGTATACGATTCCAAAAATAGAAAGTTGGGAAATCATTTTCTACAAGACTACTGACAACTGGGGTAATCCAGAGGAGTGGAAAGAAGAAAATGTAGCACTTAGAGCTACCGTTAAACCAGAAACTGTAAATAAGAGCGTAGAAACTTTTACCATAGGAGTTAGTGGTCTAGACAATAACTTTGCGTTTTTAGAAATGTATTGGGAGAACTCCTATGCTGCTATAAAATTTGAAGTACCAACACAACAAAAAGCAACTGCAAATATTGATAAAGTACTTGCTGGCCCGGGTGCTGGAGATTATTTTGCAGCGGCTCAATTTTTATTCCAATCGAATGGAGACAATGCAAAAGCCTTAGTCTACGTAAACAAAGCATTGGATTTGACAAAAGAGAAACCGTTTTGGTACAACAGATTGAAATCTTTAATTCAAGCTAAATTAGGAGATAAAAAAGGAGCAATTGAAACAGCAAAATTATCACTTGCAGCGGCTGAGATTGCAAAAAACCAAGATTATGTAAAAATGAATAAAGATAGTATTGCAGAGTGGAGTAAGAGCTAATTTACCGCTTTCAAATATAAAATCCCGCTTCGATAATTTATCGAAGCGGGATTTTTTTGCGTTTTATTGTGGTTTTTATGCCGCAGATTTGCAAAATATATAGACATAGATTATGCAAAAAAATAACCGCAGATTCGCATATTTTTATTTTGAATAGGTAGTTGTTTATTAACTCGCAATAAAACACTCCTGTTTCTCTGATTTTTAAATGTTTTTTTAGTAATTGCATTTTGTAAAAAGAATAACCAAAGATTTTGAGATTTTAATAATCTGTGAATCTGCGGTTTTCATCACAGAAGTTAATTTACTGATTTATAATAAAAATGCTTTTACTTTATGCTACAACTGCCTTTTGATTTCTAAAAATGGTCCATTGCAACAATAACGAAATTACTACAGTAAGCATCGCTCCAATAAAATTCAGCCATAAATAGCCCAATTTTTCTTCACCACTTGGATAAATATAGATGGCGTAATAATAGATGATGAAAATTGTAAGTTGACTAATTACCGCACTGTAAAAAATAGCTTTAGATTGTACATTTTTAATATAAAAGCCAACCAGAAAAATTCCTAGAACGGTGCCGTAAAATATAGATCCAATGATGTTTACCAACTGAATTAAATTTTCAAATAACGTACCAACACAAGCAAAAAGTATGGCAATAACCCCCCACAAGAGAGTGAAAAATTTTGTTGCATACAAGTAATGTCTTTCTGATTTTTCTTCTTTTAAGTTACGCTTGTAAATGTCAATAGCTGTTGTTGATGCAAGTGCATTTAATCCCGAAGCGGTTGACGACATAGCTGCCGAAATAATTACGGCTAGTAACAAGCCAATAAGTCCTTTGGGTAAATAATTTAAGATAAAATGAAAAAACACATAATCTTTATCATTGGTTTCACTGTTGCTATCGGCTTTTAGAATGATTTCCTTAGCGCGATCTCTCAAATCTTTTTCTTTATTTGACAAGGCAACTAATTCTTTTCGTAGAATTGGATTGTCATAATCTTGATTGAGCTGATCAATGTATAACAGATTAATTACTTTTTTATCTTCAGACAAATCGTCTAATTTTTTCTCCAAAGCATTGTATTCGCCCTTAAAAGCTGATTTTTCAATCATGGCTTTGTTATTGGGATTAAAATTTAACGGAACAGCATTGAATTGAAAAAAAACAAATACCATAACACCAGTCAATAAAATAAAGAATTGCATCGGCACTTTCAATAGGCCGTTCATGATTAATCCCATTTGACTTTCGCGAACTGATTTCCCAGATAAATATCTCCCAACTTGAGATTGATCGGTTCCAAAATAGGCCAACGCTAAGAAAAAACCACCAGTAATTCCGCTCCAAAAGGTGTATTTTTCTTCGGGATCAAAAGAAAAATTGACAATATTCATTTTATCATTCGCACCAGCGATATGCAAGGCAGAAGTAAAAGTCATGTCATTTGGTAAATAATGCAAGATTAGAAAAAAGGTAATAAACATGCCCGACATGATGACAAACATTTGTTGTTTTTGAGTAACATTTACCGCTTTAGTTCCACCAGAAAAGGTATAAATGATAACTAAAACTCCAATGATAATATTCATGTAAGTTAAATTCCATCCTAATATTGCAGACAAAATAATAGCTGGTGCATAAATCGTTAATCCAGTTCCAAGGCCTCTTTGAAACAAGAATAAGATTGCAGCAAGAGAACGTGTTTTTAAGTCGAATCTTTTCTCAAGATATTCATATGCAGTGTAAACTTTGTATTTGTGATATAACGGGATGAAAGTGACGCAAATGACAACCATTGCAATGGGTAATCCAAAATAGAATTGCACAAAGCCCATTCCGTCATGGTAGGCTTGCCCTGGCGTAGAGAGAAACGTAATGGCACTAGCTTGTGTTGCCATTACCGAAAGCCCTACAACGTGCCATGGAGTTTCATTACTTCCTAGAATAAAGTCTTGAACATTTTTACTGCCTCTGGTTTTCCAAGCACCATAAATTACAATAAACAGTAAAGTGACTATGAGTATAATCCAATCAAATAATTGCATAATTTAAGCGTATAATTTCATGATGAGACAAAAGATCAAAATGTAAATGGCATTGGCAACTAATACCCAAGTATAATTTTTTTTCCAGGTTTTTATTTTTTTTGTTTCCATCATACTAAAGGTTAAGGCTTAATTTTTTGTGCAGGCATTGTTTCTGCTGGTTGCAATGAAATGATGTTAGAAAGTAATTTATAAGCACCTGTAACACCTTCAGGTAATTCTCTAAAAAAACTTAACCCAGTATAAATGTAGTGTCCTTTTCCATAAGGAGCAATTAATAGAGCACCATTTTTTGGGCTTTCCCCTTTATCATTTGAAGATAAAATAGGAGTGAAAGCTTTATCATATTCACTTGGATAATACAATCCTTGCTCTTGTTTCCAGCCTTCAAAATCTTTAGTAGTGATTTTGTTTGGAAAATTTAAAACGGGATGATTTGGTACTAAAAAGCGAACTTCTGCATTTTCTTCTGTAACCCGATCACGAGAAAGTTTTAAAGGGTACGGCGCAATATTCTCCGTTACTAAATCACCAGCGGTATTGTATTGTACGAGCATTGTTTTTCCTCCTTTTACAAAATCAAAAAGTATGTTTTGCTTATTGGCTAAGGCGGTTACAGTGTTGTAAGCCCGAACTCCGGTCATTACCACATCTAAATTTTCTAATTTTTCAGGTGTAATATCTTCGGGATTAAGGAGTGTTACGGTGTATCCTAATTGCGTTAAACTACTAGGAACTTCATCACCAGCACCCATAATGTAGCCAATTTTTTCGTTAATGGTTTTTAAGTCTGTTTTTATTACTTTGGCTTCAGCTGATTTTAAAACTTGTTGTTTTGTAATGTGGTCGTAGTTAATGATAATTTGCTCCTTATCAAAACGTTTATTGTCAATAATTGCAATGCTTTTTGCAGTTGCTTCCTCAGATTTATTTGGAGCAGTTACTTCAAAATAAACGACTTGTTCGGTACCCTTTTTTTCAATATTAAACGGAATTGATTTTGGGACAATTTTCCAGTTGTCAGGAAGTTCAAGTTGTAAATCTCCTTTTAATGCGTCTTTTCCGGCCTTGATTTTCACACCTACATATTTACTTTTTGAATCTCTAAAAAGCAAAACTTTGTCAATAATTGATGTGGTCACCTCAGGCACAATATCCAGATAATTATAGACTTCACCCTTTACGTCGTCATTGTATTTGTAAACTACAGTCTCCTCAAATGGAATTTCGATTCCGTTTATTTGAATCGTAAAAACTACTTTAACTTCGCGAATAATATCAGGAATACCTATACTTTGTTGTTGATTTACAGTATACATTCCTACTGTTCCTTTTTCGTCTAACCAATACGGTTGCGTGTAAGGGATCGATTCGGGTAGAAGTAAATCTAAATTGAAGTTATTTAAGTTGTTATTTTTTAAACTAGTATTAAGATTAGTTTTTATTTTAGAAGGCATAGAGACCACGTTAAGTAATGTTATAGGAACTGAGCTTCTGTTTATGGCTTCGAGTTTTAATTTCACAATACTTCCGGGAGTTGCTTCCTGATTTTGGGCTACAGCTTCTAGGTATAATCCTGAGCAGGCAACTATAATTTCTTTTATTGCCTCAGATTTTAGTGGTACCCAATGATTTTCGTCTAAAGCTTTCATCATAGCATAGGCTTTCGCTAAATTTGGAATACTCGCTGATGGATTGTTATAATTGTATTCTGTTGCAATTTTAGATACTAATTCGCCAATAGCTTTACCTCCTTTCACACGGTTCCAAGAAGTATCAATTCCTTCAAAAATAGATTTTTTAGCTTGCAGCGGTTCTCCATTTATGAATTCTAAATATTCGGTTTCCTCACCTCTTGCGCCTGTGCTACCAAAACCTTGTGATTGATGACGGCTGCGGCTCAAGGCGGCAATTTCCTGATTTGATTTACCAATACCCGTATAATAAACTCCAGTTTGCAAGGCAATTAAATTGGTTTTATCAGCTGCATTAAATTTTTCTATAGTACCGTAAAACCACCATGAGGTGTTAAAAAACTGGCGTTTTACTTGCCACGGTTGTACAAATTGTAATTGTTCAGGAAAAATAGTTGGATCGTTTGCTAAGGCAAAACTTTCTACACTAAGCATTGCTGAAGCTGTGTGATGACCGTGAGTGGTTCCTGCAGAGCGATGATCAAATCGGTTGACAATTACATCGGGTTGAAATTTTCGTATGGCCCAAACAACATCAGCC
>JAYTBZ010000224.1:0-7842 GCA_043736705.1 Flavobacterium sp.
ATAATTAAATTAATTTTTCTCAACCCATTTTCTAGCATTTACAAAAGCTTCATGCCAAGGCGAAACTTCGTCATTCCTATCTTTTGGATAATTTGCCCAGTTCCATTGAAAAGTAGAACGCTCAATATGCGGCATCATCACCAAATGGCGACCAGATTTGTCACATAGCATAGCCGCATTAAAATCAGAACCATTAGGATTTGCTGGATAACTATTGTATGCATATTTAGAAACAATAGTATAATTTTCCTCTGGCTCAGGTAAATTGAACTTTCCTTCACCATGCGAAACCCAAACACCTAAAGTGCTTCCCGCTAAGGTAGACAACATTACCGAATTGTTTTCTTGAACCGTTACTGATGTAAAAATGCTCTCGTGTTTTTGGCTGTCGTTGTGCAACATTTTCCCATGAACTTTATGTTCTGGATTGATTAATTCCAATGCCATAAACAACTGGCAACCATTACAAATTCCAACTGATATCGTATCTTCTCTTTTAAAGAAATTTTTCAAAGCTGTATTTGCTTTTTCATTATATTTAAATGCTCCAGCCCACCCTTTGGCAGAGCCCAAAACATCAGAGTTAGAGAAACCTCCAACGGCTCCAATGAACTGAATGTCTTCCAAGGTTTCGCGACCAGAAATTAAATCGGTCATGTGTACGTCTTTCACATCAAAACCAGCCAAATACATAGCATTTGCCATTTCACGTTCCGAATTACTTCCTTTTTCACGAATAATTGCCGCTTTTGGTCTATCTCCCATCTCCTTTGGAGAGGGGCTGGGGGTGAGGATTCCGTCAAAATGAGATGGGAAAGTAAACGTTAACGGTTGATTAGCAAAATTTTCATAACGCTCCAACGATTTTCCGTTTTTAGTTTGTTTTTGATCTAATAAGAAGGAAGTTTCAAACCAAATTTCTCTATATTTTTTTGAAGAAAATTCAAAGGAATCTTCATGATTTACAATAGAAATAGTATCGGAATTCGTAACCGTTCCAATATTGAAAATTTCAACTCCATTAGCTTTAAATGTTGCTTCTACTTCAGCGTCCGCTTGGAAAACAACTGAAATATTTTCTGAGAATAAAAGTTTAGTAGAATCAATTTCATTAATAGAAGTTAAGTCGAAATTTGCACCTAAATTCACATCTGCAAAACACATTTCTAATAAAGTTGTGATTAAACCACCACTTCCAATATCGTGTCCGGCTTTAATTTTTCTTTCTTTAATTAAATCTTGTAAGGTATTGAATGCTTTTTTGAAGAATACAGCATCTTTAATAGTTGGCGTTTCATTACCTATTTTATTTTGTGTTTGATTGAATGACGAACCTCCCAATTTAAAAGCATCTTGAGATAAGTTTATGTAGTAAATATTTCCGCCATTATGTTGTAAAACAGGTTCTACAACTTTCGTAATATTGGAGCAATTTCCAGCAGCTGAAATAATAACTGTTCCTGGTGAAATTACTTCATCATTCGGATATTTTTGTTTCATCGAAAGCGAATCTTTTCCTGTTGGAATATTGATTCCTAATTCGATAGCAAAATCAGAACAACCTTTTACAGCTTCGTATAAACGCGCATCTTCACCTTCGTTTTTACAAGCCCACATCCAGTTTGCCGATAAAGAAACGGAATCTAAACCCTCTTTCAATGGTGCCCAAACTAAGTTAGAAAGCGATTCTGCAATGGCATTTCTGCTTCCAGCAACTGGATCAATTAAAGCTGAAATAGGAGCGTGGCCAATGGATGTGGCAATTCCTTCTTTTCCTTTAAAGTCTAAAGCCATGACACCAACATTATTCAAAGGCAATTGTAATGGTCCAGCACATTGTTGTTTGGCCACTTTTCCACCCACACAACGGTCGACTTTGTTCGTTAGCCAATCTTTACAAGCTACAGCTTCAAGTTGTAAAACTTGCTCTAAATACGTTGGGATTTCTTTTGAGTTATATTCTGAATTGCTGTAATTTCTAACAATTGTTGTATCTGTCATTATGGTTTTTGGCGAACTTCCGAAAAAGTCTTCCAAAGCATAATCCATTGGTTTTAAACCTGTAGTTTTGGATTGGAATGTGAAACGGTGATCGTTTGTTACTACTCCAACTTCATACATTGGAGAGCGTTCTCTATCTGCAATTCGTTGTAAGATGTCCATATCTTTTTCGCCAATCACTAATCCCATTCTTTCTTGAGATTCGTTCCCGATGATTTCTTTGGCAGAAAGAGTTGGGTCTCCAATGGGTAATTTATCTAAATCAATTAATCCACCTGTTTCTTCAACTAATTCAGATAAACAATTTAAATGTCCACCTGCACCATGATCGTGAATAGAAACAATTGGGTTGTGATCACTTTCCACTAAACCACGAATCGCATTAGCAGCGCGTTTTTGCATTTCTGGATTCGATCGTTGTATGGCATTTAATTCAATTCCTGAACCAAAAGCTCCAGTATCTGCTGATGAAACGGCAGCTCCACCCATTCCAATTCTATAATTTTCTCCACCAAGAATGACGATTTTATCGCCTTCTTGTGGTTTCTTTTTTATGGCTTGATCTAATTTTCCGTATCCAATTCCACCTGCTTGCATGATTACTTTATCGTAACCTAACTTGCGAGCTTTTAATGAGCTTGTCGAAGTGTTTTCTTCGTGTTCGAAAGTTAAAACCGAACCTGTAATTAACGGTTGCCCAAATTTATTTCCAAAATCTGAAGCTCCATTTGAGGCTTTAATCAAAATATCCATTGGAGTTTGATACAACCAAGGGCGTTCTGCCATAGCTTCTTCATAAATGCGATTATTGGTCAATCTTGAGTAGGAAGTCATATAAACCGCTGTTCCTGCTAAAGGTAAAGAACCTTGTCCGCCAGCTAATCGGTCACGAATTTCTCCTCCAGAACCAGTTGCGGCTCCGTTGAAAGGCTCAACTGTTGTTGGGAAATTGTGTGTTTCTGCTTTTAAGGATAGTACCGATTCAAATTCCTTTTCTTCATAAAAATCGGGTTTGTCTGCGCTTTTTGGTGCGAATTGTGTGACTTTCGGACCTTTTACAAAAGCTACGTTGTCTTTATATGCTGAAACGATATCTCTTGGGTTTGTTTCAGATGTTTTTTTGATTAATTTGAATAATGAGGTTGGTTTTTCTTCGCCATCCACCACAAAAGTTCCGTTGAAAATTTTATGACGACAGTGTTCTGAATTGGCTTGTGAGAAAGCAAAAATTTCAGAATCCGTAAGTTTTCTGCTTAATTTAGTTGCCAAATTGTCTAAGTATTCAACTTCTTCTAAACTTAAAGCTAAACCTTCTTGTTTGTTGTAAGCATCAATATCATCAATTTCTAAAATAGCTTCAGGTTGAATATTTATCGTAAAAATATCTTGATGTAATTCGGTATATTTTTGAAATAACATAGGATCAAAATCATTGAAATCAGCTGCTACCTTTTTGAATTCTTCAATTCTAATAATCGCGGAAATCCCCATGTTTTGAGTAATTTCTACTGCGTTAGTGCTCCATGGTGTAACCATAGCGGCACGAGGTCCAACAAAAAAATCCGTAAGTACGGATTTTTCTAGAATATGTGCGTCGGCAAAAAGCCAATTGAGTTTTGAAATATCTTGAGCTGAAATTTCGTTTTGCGTTTGTACTGCAAAAACGGTTTTACTTTGGTTTTCAAAGAAATGAATCATTATTGTGTAGTTTGTTGTATTGCGGTGCAAATTTAATCAATTTTGATTACATTTTGAGCAAAAAAAAAGCGGCAATTTGCCGCTTTTTAATTTAGTTGATTATTAATTTCTTTGTGACTGATTCCTGATTGGTACTGATGCGAACCAAGTAGGTTCCTCGAGCAATATTTGGAATTGTAATTTCAGATTTGGTAGTTTTTTCTAAACTGTAAATTTTCTGACCTATTATCGAGTAGACTTCGATAGAATAAATTTGGTTCGAATTGTCGATATTAAAGGTTCCATTGGATGGATTTGGATAAATAACAATGGCATCTAGAGCAACATCTAGAGTAGTTTTTGGCTCCTTTGCAACCACACGACTTCCTAAGTTATTACAAGTGTCTAATGCAAAGACATCCCATTGTGTTGTTTTATTAAAGGTAGTACTAGGAGCAGTTACAGTCGCTTTTCTGCGGATGGTTTCATCTATAGAGAAATTGGCAGTTCCACCATTGAATGTACCAATGATATCAATTAGAATTCCGTTTTTGAATAGACCCACAGCATCATTTCCATTAAATGCCATTTCGGTAGCAGATGTAGAAAGATTGGCAGCGCTAGTAGCATAACAGGAAGAGGACATTAGACTATTTACTATAGTGAATTTACCACCAGAACTCAAGGTTCCAAATAAAGGTAGGCCTGCGCTCCAAGCTCCAGCGCCATTGGTTTGTTTTTTGATGCTGTAGATGGATAAGTTGACTGTTACACCAGTAGCATTTGAAATTTCTAACGCTTTATTATTTGAAGAACCTTCTATATACTCCGAAAATAATAAATCAGTTGCGGTGTTGTTCGAATTAGTAACAACAGTCACTGTATTACTCAAACCAGAAAGATTTCCTGCTGCATCTTTTGCTCTTACAGTAAAGGTATAGCTAGTAGCTGCAGTCAATCCCGTTACAACTGTATTTAAGGTAGTAACTGTAGTTTTAAGTACGTTGTTTACATATACATTATATCCTGTAACCCCTATGTTATCTGTAGCGGCTGACCAAGCTAGAGTAACAGAGGTGGAAGTTTTACTTGATGAGGTTAGGTTTAATGGTGTACTAGGTGCAGTTGTATCAGTAGTTCCGCCACCTGTAGTTCCGCCCCAAATAGCAGCTACGTAAGATGGGTTGTCAATAAAAGGATTTCTATTACCTTGTCTTGCGTAAATAGCATTGTTTCTTTCGATTTCTCTTGCACTTACAGGATCATTGGCATGCCAAGAAAGTAGTATATTTAAGAAAGCCGTTGTAAAAACTTGGTTGCTGCTCCCATTAAACATAGCAAAAGGATAGCCAGCTACCGTATTTTCATAACGTGTAGCAAAATAAAAATACATTCGGGCTATATCGCCTTTAAAAGCCGGTGCTGGTTCAAAAACAGTTCCAGTATATCCAGAAACGGCACTTGTACCAAGTTTACTGCCGTTTCGTGTAGTTGTTGATGCCGTTGCTACGTTACCATGTGGAAAACTAGAACGTATGCCGTTAACTTTTCCATCTGTTGGAGGAATAAAATGAGCATCAGAAACCATAGGCGCTGCAGAGTTAAAAGTAGATTGTGGAATTACATGCTCTCTATTGTAGCAATCACCTTCTACGGAATACGTTCCACACTGGTTTGTGGTAAGAACATAATTGTACGGATCGGCTCCGTTTTGATTCTCAGAATAAAGGTCGAAAATAGTGTTGTCATTTTCATTTTGATGGTCCCTATCCGATGTAGCATAGGTAGTCCATAATCCGGCATACCCTTGATCAGTATGCCCTTTTATTACATTGTATAGTTGGGTTTTTAACGTGTATCCGGTTCCCGTTGCTGTACTGTAATAGCCGCTCGGTGCTTGTGCTGATGCAACAGATAAGAATAAGAATAATAATAATGCAGAGTAGATTTTTTTCATTGTTTAAAGTTGTTATGGTTTTTGTAGTTAGCTTCAATATTTAAAAACTTGATTCTCAAGTTAAAAATAGTTAAGTCGCACAAATTTATAACTTTAAAGCTGTTTCATGTTAAGAAATTGTAAAGGTATTTATGATTTTTTTAACAAAACTATTAACATTTTAGCAATCATAAGCGAAGTCTTACTTAAATAGAATAAATTCTAATTTTAAAAGCTGTAGCAGCATATTTTGGGATAGTATTATTTAAAAATACTGCAGTAATTTTCTAATTATGGAATAAAAAAAGCGGCAATTTATGCCGCTTTGAGTGTAGAACTTATGAGTATTAATACTAGTTTACAATTAGCTTTTTAGTAACTGATTGCGAGTTATTAGTTATTTTAACGAAATAAATTCCTTTTTGTAAGTTGTTAATAGCTGCAGAAGAACTTTGATTGTATGTTTTTTCAAAAACTTTTTGTCCTAAGATAGAAAACACTTGAACAGTATAATTTTCATTAGTATTTTCGAAATTTATTTTTACACTTCCATTGGATGGATTTGGGTAAATTGTTACTTTTGATTCTTCTAAATCAACAGTAGATAAAGTTGCTAATGCGTGACTTCCTAAGCCATTACAAGTGTCTTTAGCATACAAATCCCATTCAGCTGTTTTGTTAAAAGTTGTATTTGGTGCAGAAATGCTTCCTTTTCTACGTAAGGTTTCGTCAGCTGCAAAATTCGCAGTCCCACCATTGAAAGTTCCTATTACATCAATAAGGACGCCATTTTTAAACAAGCCCATAGGATCATTTCCATTAAAAGCTTCTTGTGCAGAAGATAAGTTTGCGCTAGAAACTGCATAGCAGGATAATGCAATTTGCGGATCAACTAAAATAAATACAGCTCCGTTATTTAATGTACCCGTTAAATTCAAACCAGTACTCCAAGCTCCGGCGCCATTTGACTGTTTTTTTATGGAATAAACGGATAAATCAACCGCTGCTCCTGTAAAATTAGCAATTTCTAAAGCCTTATTAAAACTACTTCCTTCTACGTATTCCGAGAAGAATATTTCTGAAGCTGTCGTTCCACCGGTAGGAGCTGCAGTTGTGGTTCCATTTACTGTTGTACTAGCTGCTGACGAATTTCTTTCTGCATCTCGTGCTATCAAATAAAATGAATAAGTTGTAGACGGATTTAAACCAGACACAGTAGCAGTTAAGCCAGTTTCTGTAGATTTTAAAGTTCCATTTACATATAAATCATAACCTGTTACTGCAACATTATCTGTAGCTGCTGACCATGATAAAGATGCAGTGTTTGATGTAGTCGTTGTTACAATCAAATTAGTAGCTGCAGTTGGTGCTTGTGTATCAACGGGTTCTGTAGTCCATACAGATGCAACATATTCAGGATGATCTATGTAAGGATTTCTATTGTTTTGACGAGCATAAATAGCATTGTTACGAGAAATTTCTCTTGCACTTACTGGATCTTGATTGTGCCATGCCAGCAATTGATTTAAAAATGCTGTCGTAAATACTTTATTTGTTGTATTATTAAACATTGGGTAATTATAGGTTGCAACGGTATTTTCATAACGAGTGGCAAAATAAAAATATATTCTAGCTATATCACCTTTAAATTCATTGATGGGTTCAAAAACGGGTCCTGTATAACCTGCCGTAGTACTAGCTCCCAGTTTACTTCCATTTCTTGTAGTCTCTGTAGGTGTTACCACAACAGAATGCGGGTAGTTAGAACGGATAGCATTTACTTTTCCATCCGTAGGAGTAATGAAATGCGCATCAGATACCATTGGTGATGCAGAATTAAAAATGGATTGAGGTATAATATGTTCTCTATTGTAGCAATCACCTTCAGCAGTGTAATTTCCACATCGCTGTGTAGCAGTTATAGCATAAGTATACGGATCAACTCCTGCAGGATTTTCAGAATACATATCTAGAACGGTACCGTCGTTTTCAAAAAATTTATCGATATCAGAAGTTTCATAAGTTACATATAGGTCACCATAACTAAGAGTTGTGTGTCCTTTAATAATATTGTAAAGTTGTGTTTTTAAGGTGTATCCAGAACCAGTAGCGGTTGTGTAGTAACCAGCTGGTGCTTGACCAAAAGCTACTGTGAAAAGTAATAAAAAGAGCAAGGAGTAAATTTGTTTCATAATTTGATAATTGGTTGAAATTGTTTAAAATTAATT
>JAYTBZ010000225.1:0-17864 GCA_043736705.1 Flavobacterium sp.
AGCAGCAGCAACTAAACCAATAATCACTTTTTGATTTTTAGCAACCCAATCCTCAGTTCTTGAAGCTGTTTCATCTAATTTAGAAAAAACTTCAGCTGTTGTGCTGTCTTTATCGTCAATGATTACTGCTTCAACTCCTTCGTTTACTTCTTTTTCTTTTGGTGATTTATATCCTCTTTTATTGTAAGTAGCCATTTATTTTAATTTAGTGAGTCGCAAAAATAAAATTTTTATTCAAACCCACGCAAAAAATATGGTATTATATTAAAAAAAATTAAAGCCTAACAATCTTTCTTGGTCAAGCCAAAATAATTTTGACAGAAAAAATAGAAAAGTAATTTTTATGGATATTTTTTCAATAATTTGCACCCACTTTGAAAAAGACCTTAATTAGTATCAAAGTTATCCGTAACAGTAAGCTTTTTCCATGTATTTAAAAAAAATTTCATTATTCAATTACAAGAATTTTTCAGAAGCTAGTTTTGATTTTGACAGCAAGATAAATTGTTTTGTAGGTAAAAATGGAATTGGAAAGACAAATGTGCTGGATGCCATCTACCATTTATCCTACGGAAAAAGCTATTTCAATCCGCTAGCCGTTCAAAATATCAAGCACGGAGAGGAATTCTTTGTGATTGATGCTGAATTAGAGAAAAATGAACGAAATGAACAAATTCTGTGTAGCTTAAAAAAAGGACAGAAAAAAATATTGAAACGCAACGGAAAGGCTTACGAAAAATTCTCCGATCACATTGGCTTTATCCCTCTGGTTATTATTTCTCCTGCAGATCGGGACTTGATTGTTGAAGGTAGCGAAACTAGGAGAAAATTCATGGATAGTGTAATTTCGCAATTGGATTCCCATTATTTAAAGCAACTCATACAATATCAAAAAGTAATGAGCCAACGCAATGCTTTGTTGAAATATTTTGCTTTAAATCATGTTTTTGAGAATGATACCTTATCAATATATAACGAACAGCTTAATGAATTTGGTGCCTATATTTTCGAAAAAAGAAAAGAATTTATCAACCAGTTCATTCCTATTTTTAATACCCATCATCAAGCGATAACAGGATCACAAGAAACCGTTCGACTTGGTTATGAAAGCCATTTATTTGAGAAAGATCTATTGACTTTATTACAGGAAAACATCAACAAAGACCGCGCTTTACATTATACAAGTGTTGGTATTCACAAGGACGATTTAGCCTTTGAAATTGACGAACATCCTATTAAGAAATTTGGCTCTCAAGGACAGCAAAAATCGTTTCTAATCGCTTTGAAACTGGCTCAGTTTGAGTTTCTAAAAAAACAAAGTGGCGTAAAACCCATTTTACTTTTTGATGATATTTTTGATAAATTAGATGAAAGTCGGGTGGCAAAAATTATCGAAATGGTTAACAGCGATACTTTTGGACAACTTTTCATTTCAGATACACATCCGGAGCGAACAGAAACGATTGTAAAATCGACGCATCAAACATATAAAATTTTTAATTTATAAGTTTTATTTAGTACTTCATTACATTCAAAAAATTTAAAAATTACCTAATTTAGCGTATTCAATTTTAAACACAAGTATAATGAAATTCCCTTCTATTTTATTAGCTATCTTATTTTTTGTGGTTTTTCACTGCCATGGACAAAATTCGGAAGCAATCAAAACAATTGATGCAAAAGCCTTTGCAGAAAAAATGGCAACAACACCAACTCAACAAATTCTTGATGTGCGAACTCCTGACGAATTCTCTTCTGACCATATTGAAAATGCCAAAAATGTAAATTGGCTTGGTAGTACTTTTATTTCCGATGTACAAAAAATGCATAAATCAGTGCCCGTTTTTGTGTATTGTAAAAGTGGCGGAAGAAGCCAAAAAGCGGCTGAAAAATTAAATGAATTAGGCTTTACAACCATCTATCAGTTAGAAGGTGGCATACTAAAATGGGAGGCTGCGGGCCTTTCTAAACCCAGTAACAAAAAAATAGGTCTTTCGCTCCCAGAATACGATAAGCTGTTACAATCTGATAAAAAAGTCTTAATTAATTTTTATGCAGAATGGTGCGCACCATGCAAAATAATGACACCTTACATTTTACAGATGCAAAAAGATTTAAGTGATAAAATAGTAATCATTCGACTGGATGCCGACAAAAATAAAACCGTTATGGCAGCCTTAAAAATCAGTGAACTTCCTACCTTATTATTGTATGACCAAGCAACAGTAACATGGAAACATTCTGGATTTATTAGCGAAGCGGATTTAAAAAAACAACTACAATAGCTCAACTATGCTTTCAAAAGATACACTACAATTTCTAGATGACTTAAAAGCCAATAACAATCGCGATTGGTTTTTGGATAATAAAAAACGCTACGAAGCTTTCAAGAAAGATTACCAACTCTTAGTAGCAGATTTATTGGATGCTATGAAACCGCTAGATCCTTCATTGGAAATGCTCGAAGTAAAAAATTGCACCTTTAGAATCAATCGTGACATTCGGTTTTCTAAGGACAAGACACCTTATAAGTCCCATTTAGGCATTTGGCTTTCCTCTGGCGCAAAAGGGTTAAATCGCTCGGGTTATTACATTCATTTAGAAAATGGATCCAGCTTTATAGCTGGCGGCTTGTATTGTCCTGAAGCCAACGATTTAAAAAAAATGCGCAAGGAAATTGCTTATTTCCATGAAGATTTGGAAGCGATTCTAAACGAAAAAGAGTTTAAAAAAGAATTCAATGACTTTGATCGCGATGAAAAAAATACGCTGAAAAATCCGCCAAGAGGTTACGAAAAAGAACATCCTGCTATTGATTTATTAAAATTAAAAAGCTTTGAGTCCTCTCAGAAAATTATTTTTTCAACAGCTGGAACAAAAGATTTCGTTACTACGGTAAGTAAAAAATTAATCCTTTTAAAACCGCTAAATGACTTTATCAATAGGGCATTAACGTCTGAGTAATTATAGTTTACACTGATGATAAAAAAGAAAATACTCTTTCTAGGAGAAACCTACAGGGCCGACGCCATCACTTGGATGAACGGCCTTAAGGAATTTGGTGATTTTGAAATTGTTACTTGGGAATTAAAAACGCCCAGCAATTGCATTGATAACCGAATTTTAAGGATTTTCGAATTAGAATGGGCTATTTTTAAAATTAGGCAGCTAATAAAAGTGCACCAACCAGACATGGTGATTGCAGAACGAACAACCAGTTATGGTTTTCTTGCTGCATTATCCGGCGTAAAACCAGTTGCGATTGCACAACAAGGCATAACTGATTTATGGCCTGAAAAATCGATTTCATTACCCATAAAAAAATTGATGCAAAACTATGCTTTCAAAAAAGCAGATTTAATTCATGCTTGGGGACCAGTAATGATAGTTTCAATGATAGAAGCCAGTGTAGATATGAGTAAGGTCCTGGTTTTACCAAAAGGAATAGATTTGATTAAATTTAAAAATGAAAATACCGCCAATCCAGAAAAAATTTGCGCCATTGTCACGCGTTCTTTGTTACCAGAATACCGCCATGATATTATTTTGCAGGCATTTGCTATTTTAAACCAAAAAGGAATTGATTTCGTACTTACTATTATAGGAGATGGATCACAACTTTCGAAATTAAAAAATTTAGCAAAAGATTTAGGCATCGAAAATAAAATCAACTTTACAGGAAGAATTCCAAATACAGCCTTACCAAAATTATTACAACAATCTAATTTTTACATTAGTATGCCCATCACCGAAGGTGTTTCGGCCTCTTTATTTGAAGCAATGGCAACAAATTGTTATCCAATTGTAACCGATATTTTGGGAAATCAAAGTTGGATTACACACCGCGAGAACGGACAATTAGTAACAATTGACGATTTTGAAATGCTTGCAGACGAACTAATCTGGGCCTTTGAAAACGAAAAGTACCGCTACCAAGCTGTAGCAAACAATCGATTATTTTTAGAAAAAAAAGCTGATTATACTATAAATATGAAAATTATTGCCAATAAGTACCACGAATTAATCAAAACCAATAGCCCTAATTAATTATGTGTGGCATTAATGGAATTTTGCATTTACAAACCCAAAAAAAAGTTGATGAACGTATTTTAACAAAAATGCGAGATTCACTAGAGCATCGTGGACCAGACGATAAAGGGATTTTTATAGAAAAAAATATTGGATTTGGTCATAGACGACTTTCAATTTTAGATATTTCGTCCGCTGGACACCAACCTTTCCTTTCCGAAAACGGTCGCTATGTGATGACTTACAATGGTGAAATCTACAATTTTAAAGAATTTTATCCCGAGTTAAAAAGTAGTGGATTTGATATTAAAACCTCTTCGGATACCGAGGTTTTGATGAAATTATATCAATTGTATGGTGTAAAAATGCTCAACCGCCTCAATGGGATGTTTGCCTTTGCTATTTGGGATACTTTAGAAAAAAAACTAACTGTTGTTCGGGACAGAATGGGTGTCAAACCTTTGTATTATTCTTTTTACAACGAAACATTTTATTTTGCCTCCGAACAAAAAGCACTTTTTACCGCTGGAGTTCCGTTTAAAATGGCGCAAGATGGACTGGAAGAGTATATTTTTAATCGATTTGTTGCTGGTGAAAATACTTTGTATGAAAATGTAAAAAAAGTACTTCCTGGTCACATCATGACCATTCACGAAAGTGGAAAAACCACCGTAAAAAAGTGGTGGGATCTCAAAAAAGAAATTCAAAACCAACCCAAAATAAAAAATCCGATCGAATGGTTCCGAGAAACTTTTGATGATGCTGTCAAATTGCGCATGATTAGTGATGTTCCAGTAGGTGTTATGCTCAGTGGCGGACTTGACTCATCCTCGATATTGGCTTCCTTACATTATCAAAAATACAAAGACATTCAATCCTTTAATATTGGTTTTAAAGAGAAAGAACACAACGAAGCAAATTTGGCTAAAATGATGGCAAAGAAATTCAATTATGGATTTAAAACCATGCAATTAGAAGATAAGAATCTTTATGACCAATTAATAAATGCTACCTATCTTCAGGACGAGCCCGTCATGCATTTAAACGAACCACATCTATTAGCGCTTTCACAAATGGCAAAACCTTCTGTAAAAGTGTTACTTTCTGGTGAAGGTGCCGATGAGTTGATGGGCGGTTATACGCGTTACAAAGCCTTACAACATCCATCGCTATTGAATGTGTTTACCCAAATTGGCAATTTAGATTTATTTTCTAAAAAACCGCTGTACGATAAACTGTTGCGCTATGCACAAATTCAAGAAAAATCAGATCTCGTTTTATTTAATGGTTCGAATATTTTTCCAAAGGATATTGCAACCACTTTTGGAATAAAAAAAGCGCCCGCAAACGAATACCGACATAAAATATACCAAGAAGCAAAAACATTGTATCCAAATAGTCTTCGACACCAAGCACTTTACTTTGACCAACACACCTATTTATGTTCCCTTCTGGACCGGAATGATCGTTGTACTATGGGAGCATCAGTTGAATGTAGAGAACCATTCCTGGACCCGAGATTAATTGTTGGATTAGGATCGTTAGAAGACAAATGGCTTTTTACAGGAATAAAAGGAAAATTTATTCTAAAAAACGCCATGAAAGAGCGTTTACCAGATGAAATTTTAAAATTCAGAAAAGTAGGACTAAGTGCACCTTGGGGGGATTACCTCACAAAAAGCCCCGCATTTAAAGACGAACTTGAGTCGTTTGTGAAAAGTGATTTGTTTCAAATACCTTATTTTGAACACATCAATATTCAAAAATTAGTACATAAATTACAGCAAGGTGACACACGCATGACACCTTATATCATGCCACTATTTATGATGCATATCTGGATGAAAACCTACGCAACTAAATTTTAATGCTTACTTTTGGTGCAGCATAAACCAATTCAAAAAGCCCTCTCTTTTATGGAAATAATACCTAATTTCTCTTTAAAAAAATACAATACTTTTGGCATTGAAGCCAAAGCAAAACAATTCGTTGCCGTTCATTCTGTTCATGATTTGGAAACGATTTTACAAGAAAACAAAGCACAGCAAAAATTTATTTTAGGTGGTGGTAGTAATATGCTTTTGACCAAAGATGTCGATGCATTGGTGATTCATATTGATTTGAAAGGCAAGAGAATAATTGAAGAGAACGAAGAGTTTGTTTGGGTCGAAAGTCAGGCTGGTGAAAGCTGGCATGAATTTGTACTGTGGACTATAGATCAGAATTTTGGCGGATTAGAAAATATGTCACTTATTCCAGGAAATGTGGGAACGACGCCGGTGCAAAACATTGGTGCTTATGGCACAGAAATTAAAGATACTTTTATTTCCTGTGAAGCAATGGAAATAGAAAATCAGAAAATAAAAACGTTCACTAAAGATGAGTGTCATTTTGGATATCGAGAGAGTGTTTTTAAAAACGAAGTTAAAAACCAATATATAATAACTGCTGTTGTTTTTAAATTGACCAAAACCAATCATAAAATCAATACTTCATATGGAGATATTTCGGCTGAACTAGCCAAAAACAACATTTCAAATCCGACTTTAAAGGACGTTAGTAATGCCGTGATTAATATTCGAAAAAGCAAATTACCCGATCCTAAAGAATTAGGTAATAGTGGGAGTTTTTTTAAAAATCCAATCCTCTTAAAATCAGATTTCGAAAAAATACATAAGCAATTTCCTGAAATGAAATATTTTGATATTTCTGAAACTGAAGTAAAAGTTCCTGCAGGATGGCTTATAGAACAAGCTGGTTTTAAAGGAAAACGTTTTGGTGACGCCGGAATACACAAAAATCAGGCTTTGGTTTTAGTAAATTATAACAAGGCAACTGGACAAGAAATTTTGAATGTTTCAAGAGATATTCAAGAGACTGTTTTTAAAATGTTTGGCATTCATATAGAAGCCGAAGTCAATGTGATTTAAAGTACCAGCTAACAAGTATTATGACTTAATATGAATACTATAAATCTAAAATCATAAATAACCATGTATACACCCGAAATTTACAAAAATGAAAATCAGGAAGAAATCAAACAATTTCTTCTTGAAAATAGCTTTGGTATTTTAATTAATCAAACGAACGGAAGGTTATGCGCCACCCATATACCTTTAGAATTGGAAACCACTAAAGACGGTAAAGATATTTTATACGGCCATATTTCCATAGAAAATTCACAAGCTCAAGGATTACAAAATAACGATGAAGTTTTAGCCGTTTTTTCTGGACCACACAGTTATATTTCGTCCTCTTGGTACGATCATGAAAATGTGCCAACATGGAACTATATTGCCGTTCACGTGTATGGGAAAATCAAAATTATCGAAGGAGAAGCTGTCATTGAATCTTTAAAAAAACTAGTTGATAAATATGAAAAAAACTCGCAAAATCCCATTCGAGTAGAAAATTTATCCAAAAAAACCATGATGCAAAGTCGCGGTATTGTAGCCTTTGAAATTGAAATAACTGAAATTCAAGCTACAAAAAAAATGTCTCAAAATCGTGATGACAAAAACTACCAAAATATCATTACTGAGTTGAAAAAAGTCAATACAAATGAGTCTATCGCGGTTGCAAATGAGATGAAAAAATGCCCAATATAAATTCTTTCGAAATTCACATATTCTATTTACAATTTACAATTCTATTCCTACCTTTGCACTCTTCGTAAAATACAAGATTACAAACTCACTAAACGCAAAATGCTTATACTAATTCTTTACTTTTTTATTTTTATTGTTGTTGTTCAAATTTCATATTACTTAGGTGTTTTTGGGAAATTTGCTTTTGCCAAACCACAACAAATTACGCCAAAAAGAATCCCGATTTCGGTAATTGTTTGTGCTAAAAATGAAGAAGATAATGTGCTTAATTTTATTCCGTTACTTGCGGAACAAAACTATCCTGATTTTGAAATCGTGCTCATTGATGATGCTTCTAGCGATGCCACTTTAGATATTTTTGAAGGTTTTGAAAAGCAATATTCCAACATTCGTTTGGTAAAAGTACAGAATAATGAAGCCTTTTGGGGAAATAAAAAATACGCATTGACTTTAGGTATAAAAGCAGCCAAAAAAGAGTACTTGTTATTTACTGACGCAGATTGTTACCCTACATCAAAAGATTGGATAACTGCTATGAGTTCGCAATTTACAATGCAAAAAACAATCGTTTTGGGTTATGGTAAATATGAAAAAATACCGAATTCATTCCTGAACAAAATCATTCGTTATGAAACTTTATTAACGGCAATCCAATATTTTTCATGGGCAAAAATGGGACATCCATACATGGGTGTAGGTAGAAATTTAGCCTATAAAAAAGACGAGTTCTTCAATGTAAATGGATTTATAGAACACATGCAGGTTCGTTCTGGAGATGATGATTTATTTATAAACCAAGCTGCAAATGGCAAAAATACAACCATTGCTTATTCATCGGAAAGCTTCACACTTTCTAAACCAAAAACATCCTATACCGATTGGTTAATCCAAAAAAGAAGGCATGTTGCTACTGCAAATTATTATAAACCACTAGATCAATTACAATTAGGAACGTTTTATTGTTCACAATTACTATTTTTTTTGCTCCCCATCTTGTTGTTAGCATTCCAATTTCAATGGATATTAGTTTTAAGCTTAATTGCGTTACGTTATCTTGTGGCATGGGTTGTAGTAGGATTTTCAGCAGGTAAACTGAAAGAAAACGATGTTAAATTCTGGTTCCCTCTAGTTGAAATAGTCCTTATCTTAACTCAAATCAATATCTTTATTGCAAATATATTCTCAAAACCAGTACATTGGAAATAAATAAACAAATAGAAAAAGCAAAACAAGGCGATCAAGTTGCCTTTACTTTTCTATTGGATTATTATTGGAATGAAGTCTATGGCTTCATGCTTAAACGCACTGAAAATGAGGTAAATGCCGAGGATATTACTATTGAAACCTTCTCTAAAGCTTTTGATAAAATAGCAACATATAACTCCGAATTCCAATTCAATACTTGGTTGATTGCTATTGCAAAAAATGTCCACATCGATTTATTACGAAAAAAAAAATCTAGTCTTTTTATCGAAATAACCGATGATCAGGATCAGCAAGCCTACAATATAGCTGATACTACACCATCTGCTGAAGATGAATTAATTACTGAGCAAAATCTTTCCCGATTACTCCAATTCATCAAAAAATTAAAACCACATTATCAAGAAGTGATTCAGCTGCGGTATTTTCAAGAATTAAGCTATCAGGAAATTGCCAATAAAATTGAGGAACCTTTGAGTAATGTAAAAATTAAATTACTTCGAGCCAAAAAACTACTAGCCGAAATTATTCAGAATAAAAAATAATTTATACTTAAGCATATCAAATTAGCTCATACTTAAGTCCACAATTGTTGAGTCGTTATACCTCAATTGCAATACATTACAGTCTTTAGATTCTATCCAACTGCCAGTACTTAATTACTTTATTAAATTTATATATTTTTTGATTTACCTTATCTAAAAGTAATATTACAAACAATTAAATACATTATTAGTTAATTAGTTGCGTATAAATTATAATTTTTATAAAATAATTATTAAATTTATATACTAAGAATCTTATTTTACACGTTATAAAATAAAAACAGTTTTTGCTTATGATTTAATTGTACTTAACCACTAAATCCAATACACTATGTCAAAACTAAGCATTTATGAAACCGGCTGGATTAATCTAGTTTTTCAAGACAGAAACAAAGAATATGGAGCGTATCAATTGCGCATGGAAAGTACTAAAACAGCATTAACAGCACTGTTTATGGGGGTATTACTTCTAGCAGGACTATTTAGTATTCCTGTGATTATGACATACATGAATCCCCACAAAGGAACTATTATTACAATTCCTGAACCCACTAGTACTATTGTTCAACTAACAGAGATTATTCCGAATGAGTTGCAACCACAAGAGTCGCTACCTAAGATAAAAACTAAAAACGTGGATATTCCATTGACAAGTGCAGTGCTTGTAAATCCAGAAATCGTAAAAGCTACTGAAGCCAATCAGGATATTGCAAAAAATACAGATATTACAACGGTAACCAATACTACATCTGAGGGAACTGGGATTATAGGTCTAAATCCTACTACATCCACAGGAAATGGTACTGCTATATCAACACCTATAGATTTAGGCAATACCATCGTTAGTAGTGTAACCCTTGACAAACTTCCAGAATTTCCGGGTGGTATTAGTAAATTCTATAATTATGTAGGTAATAATTTTGAGAAACAAGAAATAGACGGTGTTGGATCTATTCGGGTTTATGTTTCATTTGTCATTGAAAGAGACGGAAGCATGACCGATATTCAAGTAAAAAAAGATCCAGGTTATGGCCTAGGGAAAGAGGCTGTAAGAGTATTAAAGTCCTTAAAAACGAAATGGTCACCCGGAATGATTGATGGAAAAGCAGTCCGAACTGCCTATAATTTACCCATCACAGTACAGTTAAATTGATATTTTTTTAAAAAAGCAGAATTCTTGAATTCTGCTTTTTTTTACCGTAAAAAAGATTTAATTTTTCTTCTTTTTTGTTGTTGACTTAGCTACTTTCGATTTAGGAGTAACTATTTTTTGTTTTAAATATGGTTTATACAATCCATCCTTCTCCGCTCTTTGTCTAGCTATTTCTGCTCTTTCTTTCGGATCAGGATGCGAACTCATCATTTTATCCAAAAAAGAAGCTTGAGCACCTTCACTCATTTTTGCGATAATAGAAAATGCAGAAGAAACAGCATTCACGTTATACCCGTTTTTTTTCATAAAATTATAGGAGAACTCATCAGCCTCTGACTCTTGTTTCCTACTGTGCTTACTGTCAATCATTACACTAGCAATTTTAGCTAATTGACTTTCTGTAATGGTAGCCACTTTAGTTGATTGCGAAGCAACTGCATCTATCAACGCTTCCTTTTTATAAGCTGCTTTCATAGCATCCCGAGCATCATGATTAGCGACATGACCTATCTCGTGACCAATGACGGCAAGCAATTCATTGTCATCCATTATATCCATTAAACCACTGTAAACACGCACACTACCATCAGCAGTTGCAAACGCATTAACTTCATTTAACTTGTACACCTTATAATTTAGAGTATACCCATCTCCAGAAGTATATCTGCTAAAAACTTTATTAAGCCTTATTGTGTATGGATCCTTAGATCCAGTAATAATGTGTTCCGAGTCCATTTTATCAACAGCTGCTCTGGATAAAGCTGCAGCATCAGCATCACTGAATGTTAATCCTGCTACTCCTTTTTGCATTGCTCCCAATGCCTTTTCTCCAAAATTAATTTGTGCATTGGCTTTAAAAAAGCCAAGTAATACCAATAATACGCCAATAAGTATCGATTTATTTTTCATTTGTTATTGTTTTTATATTTCAAATGTAGCATTTTTAATACGTGAAATACAATAAAAATACAATCAAAGGAACACTATTACAACAAGCTAAGCTTACAAACTGAAATAGTGATTAATTATGATTATTACACAAATATTATTTTAATATCATCCCAAGTAAATCTTTTATATGTTATACAAATGCAAAAAAAACAATAGGCAAATACTAAATTTAAACATGTCCTACAAGGTTGATATGCGATTTACAGCTCAAAACAATTATACTTTGAGCTCTTAAATCCTAATTCTAAAATCTAATTTCTTCACAACTTTACTTATCTTTGTACTTTGAAAATTGATTTATGGAAACTGTTTTAGAAAATATTTTACCAAAAGGAACTCGAGGCGAAGGCGAACTAAACGTAGCTAAACCAAAATGGTTAAAGGTAAAACTCCCAATAGGCCAGAAATACACAGAACTTCGTGGCTTAGTAGACAAATACAGCTTGAATACGATTTGCACCTCAGGAAGTTGCCCAAACATGGGAGAATGCTGGGGCGAAGGAACCGCAACCTTTATGATATTAGGAAATGTGTGTACGCGTTCTTGCGGATTTTGCGGTGTTAAAACTGGAAGACCCGAAACTGTTGACTGGGACGAACCTGAAAAAGTGGCGCGTTCTATAAAAATCATGAACATCAAACACGCAGTAGTGACAAGCGTTGACAGAGATGATTTAAAAGATGGTGGGTCTATTATTTGGATAGAAACCGTGAAAGCCATTCGTAGAATGAACCCAAACACCACACTAGAAACGTTAATAGGTGATTTTCAAGGCATCGAAAGAAATATAGATCGCATCGTAGCGGCCAATCCTGAAGTAGTTTCACATAATATGGAAACAGTTCGTCGATTAACGCGTGAAGTACGAATTCAAGCAAAATATGATCGAAGCTTAGAAGTATTGCGTTACTTAAAAGAAAAAGGAATCAACAGAACAAAGTCAGGAATCATGCTTGGACTTGGCGAACAAGAAGAAGAAGTGTACCAAACCATGAGAGATTTACGGGACGCCAATGTTGATATTGTAACAATTGGTCAATATTTACAACCCAGTAAAAAACACTTGCCTGTAAAGGAATATATTACGCCTGAACAATTTGCAAAATACGAGCAATTTGGTTTAGAATTAGGCTTCCGACATGTTGAAAGTGGTCCATTAGTTCGTTCTTCATACAAGGCACAAAAACACATTTTATAAATTGTTTATTTGTTTATTTGTTTAATCGGTTAACCAAATAAACGAATAATCGAATAATTGAATCCATTTGAAAACAAGAATTGCCATAAACGGTTTTGGAAGAATCGGTAGAAATTTATTCCGATTGCTTCTAGACCACCCCTCAATCGAAGTTGTTGCCATAAATGATATTGCAGATAAAAAGACAATGGCGCATTTAGTTAAGTACGACAGTATTCATGGAGTTTTACCATTTACGGTTAATCATGACGAAAAAGGAATTCTTGTAAACGGAAAACACTTTTTATTTTTTCATGAAAAAAAAATATCAAATTTAGACTGGAAAAGTTTAACTATTGATTACGTCGTAGAGTCAACAGGCAAGTATAAAACGTTTGAAGAATTGAATTCCCATATTACAGCTGGAGCCAAAAAAGTAATTCTTTCAGCTCCATCAGAAGTTGACACAATAAAAACAGTCGTGCTTGGCGTAAACGAAGCTATTCTAGACGGTACTGAAAATATTATATCGAACGCAAGTTGCACAACTAATAATGCGGCACCCATGATTAAAGTGATCAACGATCTTTGCGGTATTGAACAGGCATATATCACAACTATTCACTCCTTCACAACCGACCAAAGTTTACACGATCAACCGCATAAAGATTTACGTCGTGCTCGTGGAGCAAGTCAATCAATCGTTCCTACAACTACAGGAGCTGCCAAAGCATTAACAAAAATATTTCCTGAGTTCGAAGGTAAAATAGGTGGATGCGGAATACGCGTACCAGTTCCTGACGGCTCATTGACCGACATTACTTTTAATGTAAAACGCACAGTATCAATACAAGAGATTAATTTAGCCTTCAAAACAGCTTCTCAAACGAATCTTAAAGGCATTTTAGACTATACGGAAGATCCTATTGTATCTGTTGATGTAATTGGAAACAAAAATTCTTGTATATTTGATGCTCAGCTTACTTCTGTTATAGATAAAATGGTAAAAGTAGTGGGTTGGTATGACAATGAAATTGGATATTCCTCACGGATTATTGATTTAATTTTACTTACCAAAACATGAATAATTAAAATAAAAAACGTTGCTAAACATGAAGTATATTTTTGCTTTTATTGTTGTTTTTTATACGTCCTTACAAGCTCAGCCCAATGAGAGAGTTGACAGCACAATATACTATAGCAATTTAAGCAGAACCGATATTTTATCGAATAATTACAAAGAGGCCTTATTAAATAGCCAAAAAGCAATTCGATACGCTGCAAAAAATAAAAATATTAAAGACCAAGCAAATCAAACTTTTACCCTTGGGAAAATTTATTTTGATTTAAAAAAATACGATGACGCCACAGACGCCTTTTTAAAAAGTGCTTTATTATTATCTAATTTCAGTCCAAGTCCACAGCAATCAATTAATTATTACCATATTGGACTTTGCTATATGCAAAAAGAAAAATACCATCAAGCTACCGCATATTTTGAAAAAGCAAAATCTATCAATACCCAATTAGGAATTACCAATTCTGATGAATTATTACTACTTCAAAATGGGTTACTATACAAGGCCAGTAACAATATAGATTTAGCTTTGGCTTGCTTCAAAATGATACTTGCCGAATCGAATAATACTGCTATGATTAACTCCAAAAGCGAAGCCTCCTTTCAAATCGGGGTAATTGAAGCCAGCCGAAACAGAAATAACCTAGCTATAAACTACCTTAATAAAGCATTAGAGTTAAACAACAAAACAAAAAACTCAGAACAAAAATCAAATATTTTACTTGCTTTGAGTCAAGTTTATGAAAAAACATTGGATAAAACTAACGCTTTCTTCTATTTAAAACAACATTTAAATTTAAAAGAAAGTATTTCTATTTTGGATAACGAAAGATTGGGCATCGACGATTACCAAAAGTTTAAGGAATCAGAGAAGTTGAAAGAAATTGCACAAATCAATTATCAAAACAAAGAACAGGAAAAAACAAATAAATTTACTAAGTTGATAAGTATTTTTGCAATAGCCTTAATTTCAATCTTATCCTTATTAAGTTTGTCTTTATACCGAAATAACATCATTCGAAATAAGTCTAACTTGTTATTACAGGAAAAAAATCAAGAATTAGAAATCGCCAAAAATAAAGCCGAAAAGGCCTCGAAAGCTAGATCTGAATTCTTATCAACTGTAAGTCATGAACTTAGGACGCCTTTAAACGCTATCAACGGAATTACTCATTTATTATTAGAGGAAAAGCCAAAGAAAACACAATTGGATTATCTATCCTCTTTGAAGTTTTCAGGGGATTATTTAACGAAATTTATTAACGAAATTTTGGAAATAAATAAAATTGAGTCTGATAATATCGAAATTGAATACACCCCTTTTAATCTGAAAAAATTATTAGAGGATATCAAACATTCTTTAAAAGAGCTGGCAGTTGTTAACAACAATACTTTTTGGCTAGAAGTTGACCCTGAAATCCCTGATTTTTTGATTGGTGATCCCACAAAATTATCCCAAATCATTCTGAATTTAATTAATAATGCTTTAAAATTTACTAAAAACGGAGAAGTTACTGTTTCCGCAAATCTTCGGCAATTAAAAAATTCAAAAGCGACATTGTATTTTGAAATAACGGATACTGGAATCGGAATACCTGAAGATAAATTAGCTACTGTTTTTGATAGCTTTTCTCAAGGCTCCATTGAAGTAAATCGAAAATATGGTGGCACAGGATTGGGTTTAACTATTGTAAAAAAATTAATTAAAATTCTTGGCGGGAACATACAACTTAAAAGTATTGTAGGCGAAGGTTCTTCCTTTTACTTTTCGTTAGATTTCCAAATAAGTACGCTTCAAGAATCGCAATTAGAAGCCAAACCTCTTGTAAAATACGACGCTTCTAAATTAACGAATAAAAAGATTCTTGTGGTTGAGGACAACAAAATCAATCAAATGATTACTAGGAAAATGCTCGTAAATAAAGGTATAACTTGTGAAATCATTGACAATGGAGAAGAAGCAATTGATGTGTTAAAAAATAAAATATTTGACTTAGTACTTATGGATGTTCACTTGCCTGGCATAAACGGCACCATCGCTACTGAAATTATACGACGCTTTAATCGTACAACACCAATTATTGCACTTACTGCAATTTCTTTGCTTGAAAATCGCGACTTATTATTGTCATTTGGCATGAACGATGTGATTACAAAACCGTTCATACCCGATGAGTTTTATAGGATTATTGCAGAGCACATATAACCTAATAATTTAAAATCAATTCTTTTATTAAGCTTCTTACTTTAGGTTCTGCATTTTTTGCAGCTTCTAAAACTTCATCGTGTGAGATCGTACCTATGCTTTCTGCATCACCCATATCTGTGATTACTGAAATTCCAAAGGTTTCTAAGTCCATATGACGTGCTACAATCACTTCGGGAACCGTTGACATTCCAACACAATCTGCGCCCAAAATTTTAACCATTTTATATTCTGCAAGAGTTTCAAAAGTAGGTCCTTGCAACCCTAGATAGATTCCCTCTTGAACTTCAATATTCAATTCTTTTGCAATTTCAGTGGCTTTAGTGATCATTTTTCTTGAGTAGGGTTCGCTCATATTCACAAATCGAGGTCCAAAACGTTCGTCATTTTTTCCTCGTAAAGGATGCTCTGGGGTCATATTGATGTGATCTGTAATCATAACAATAGAACCCACTTTATAATTAGGATTTACACCGCCTGAAGCATTAGAAACCACTAATTTCTCAACGCCCAAAAATTTCATCACTCGAACCGGAAAAGTAACTTCAGTCATGGAATAACCTTCATAAAAATGAAAACGCCCTTGCATCGCTACTATTTTTTTATCTCCAATGGTCCCAAAAACCAATGCGCCTTTATGTCCTTGAACTGTTGAAACCGGGAAGTTTATAATTTCATTATACGGCAACGTGTATACCACTTCCATATCATCGATAAAACTGCCTAATCCTGATCCCAAAATCACACCATATTCAGGAGTGAAATTAATTTTTTCCTTGATCTGGCTCACGGTTTCTTGTACTTGTTCCCACATATTCTATAATTGTTTTATTAAATTTTTTGGTTTGTTCTGCTGCATCAAAACCGCCACCGGAAAGAAAGGCACTTTGTATCGGTAAATAGAAAAGTTGTTCACTTGGCAAACTTCCTTTTAATCGTACAAAATCTTTTTCAGTCGTGATAATAATGTTATTTTGAGCTACATTTTTAATTTCTAAAATGTCTTTATCGGTAAAATTATGATGATCTGGAAAAGACAAACAGACATCATTCGTATTTTGTAAATAGGCAAAAAATGGTTCTGGTTTTGCAATTCCTGCAACCAGCACTTTTGCAACTGATTGTATTTCAAATACCGGCTTTTTACTTTTTCCGTTGTACACAAAAGATTCGTAAGTTATACCCGTAAAATACAATTCTTGATCTGATGTAACTTTTAATCGGTTTTTGATTTCTTTTTGTTCCACGAGCGAAAGATCACTAGGACACTTCGTTACGATAATTACATTCGCTCTTTGTGCGCCACTCCTACTTTCACGTAAATTTCCCGTTGGTAATATAAAATCATTCGAATACAAATCGCCATAAGAAGTCAGTAAAATATAAAATCCGGCCTTAACCTTTCGATGCTGAAAAGCGTCATCAAGTAGAATCACTTCCGGCTTTTCGGGCTGCAAAAGTAGTTGTTCTATTCCATTTTTTCTATCTGCATCAACAGCAACTTGAATTTGTTTGAATTTTTCAAAAAACTGAAAAGGTTCGTCTCCCAAAATTTTCGCATTGGCATTGGCTTGAGCCAAAATAAAACCTTTGGATTGTCGCTTATAACCTCGACTCAATGTGGCTACTTTATATTGATCCGATAGTAACCGAATTAAATATTCGATTTGAGGTGTTTTTCCGGTTCCACCAACGCTAAGATTCCCAACAGCAATAACAGGCAAATCAAAAGAGTACGATTTTAAAATCCCTGTATCGAAAAAAAAATTCCGCATACTCGTTATCAAACCATATAAAATGGCAAACGGAAACAGTAATTTTCGCAGTAAATTCATTTCACGAAAGTAGAATATTTTATTTTAAAGTTGATTTGTTTATTCGTTAATTTGTTTAGTAGAAAAAGCCGCTTTAAA
>JAYTBZ010000226.1:0-3575 GCA_043736705.1 Flavobacterium sp.
GTAATTAAAATATTTTCGTAGTTCATAATTGTATTTTTAGGTGTTAATTATTGGAAGCGAAACAATAAAAGTAGTTCCTTTTCCAAATTCAGTTTCAAAGGTAATTGTTCCTTTATAATTTTCGATGATGTTTTTTATAATTCCTAAACCTAGACCCATTCCGCTGCTCTTGGTGGTAAATTTAGGTTCGAATATTCGGTCGATGTCTTTGAGTTGAATGCCAATTCCATTATCAGTAACGGTGATCAAGACATTATTATTTTCTTTGCGAATGCGAACTATTACAGATTTTTCTACTTGTTGTTCCGGAATGGATTGAATGGCATTTTTAGCCAGATTAGTGATAATCCGGATGAGTTGGGTACGGTCAATTTTCGAAATAATTTCGGGAGAATCACTCAGGAATTCAATATACTCCTCATTGAAAATATCCATTGCTAGTTCAACTACTTCTACAACATTAAGTGTTTCATTTTGTTGCGCAGGCATCGAAGCAAAATTCGAAAAAGCCGAAGCTACTGCGCTCATCGTATCTATTTGTTGAATAAGCGTCTCGGAGTAATCGTTCATTTTTTGTTTTACATTGGGATCTGTTGGGTCAAATTTTCGCTGAAAACTTTGTACCGTTAAGCGCATTGGCGTTAGCGGATTCTTAATTTCGTGCGCCACTTGTTTCGCCATTTCGCGCCAAGCTTCTTCTCGCTCGCTTTGCGCCAGTTTGATAGCACTTTTTTCTAGTTCATCTACCATTCCGTTATAGGCTTTAATCAATAAATTTATTTCATTACTGTTGGCCTCCAAGACGATTTTTTCGTTTTTTTGATTTAAGCTTGTTTCGCTTAATTTATCGGAGATGGTTTTCAAGGATTTTGTAATGTACGAAGACAAAAAATAGGCAAAAGCGAATGCCATCAGTAGCATGAACGTATATACTTGACCTAGGCGAATTAAGAAACTTTTAAGTTCGTTTTCATAATAACCATCGTCTTCTACGTAAGGTAAATTTAAAATCCCAAGCGGTTTAAATTTATCGTCTTTGATTTGGCTAAAGGCCGAACGATTTTTTTTGCCATCAATAGTTTTGATATCTACGTACCTTTTTTCGATGGAAGAGCGCACCAGTTTTAAAATGTATTTGGGAATTGGTGGAGCCACTTTGTCTACTGAAAAAGATTCTTTAGACGATTTAAGCAATTTCCCGTCCAGACTATAAATATTGATTTCTATGTTGTGAATGTGGGCTAATTCGTGAATTTTATCTTTAAAAATTAAATCCAGATTACCAGAAGTCAACGGGTAAGTAGTGGTGGAAAGAATGAAATTAATATGTTGTTTTACCGCATTTTCATTTCGTTCTAAACGCTCTTGGTGGTATTCTTTTGCCTCATTTTTAAATTGGAAAATAGAAATGGAAGCTAATATTACAGAAGCCATTATTATCAATACAATCATCGAAAGGAAAATCCTGATTCGTAACGAAAGCATTGCTATTTTGAAGCTTATAAACATATTAAGATTGATTTCTTTCTCTTATTATTTTGTAAAATTTAAACCCAAGCATGATTATAATAGAGAAAAGGAATATGCCAACAACTCCGTAAATCCAATTGACCGCATTTTTTAAAACCACTAAAAACACCACGGCAAAAAGGATAATTGTTGCACCTTCGTTCCATAAACGCATGAAATTTGTAGAATACTTCACTTCATCATTTTGCAATTGACTGAAAATTTGTTGGCATTTTGCATGGTATAAGTACAGCACAAATACAAAGCCAAGTTTTACGTGCATCCATGGCATTTGTAACCAAGCTTTCCCCAAATCAGTAAAAAACAACATCCAAAAAGCAAAAATACTCGCTAATATTGCCGAAGGCCAAGTGATAATATACCACAGACGATAGGTCATTATTTTGTATTGTTTTTGTAAAATTTCTTTCTCTGGTAACGGTTTATCGGAGGCTTCAATTTGGTATACAAACAAGCGGACGATATAAAACAAACCTGCAAACCATGTAATAACAAAGATGAGGTGTAAGGATTTAAGGTAATTATAGTATTCCATTGTTGGTTTGAATCAGTTTTGTATTCATTTCTTTTTTTAGAAAATAGCCAGTTAGTAGCGTTGATAAAACATCTGCGATTGGGAATGCAATCCACACTCCAAAAACACCTAAAAAATTTGGTAGAATCAGCACTAACGGAATGAGTAAAAATCCTTGTTTGCTTAAGGTCAATAGCAATGCTTTTTTTGCCTTTCCAGCTGCTTGAAAATACGCTGCTCCAATTAACTGTACCGCTATGATTGGCGAAGCAGCAAACACCCAGCGTAAGGCATTGGGAGTTTGATCGATTACAGTGGGATCAGATGTAAATATAGTGACAATCGGTTTGGCGAAAATTAAAATAACAACAAAAATTATCGTAGCTAGAACAGCGGAATATTTAATTGATAACAGTACGGTGTCTTTTACTCTGTCGTGATTTTGTGCGCCATAATTAAAACCAGCAATAGGCAAAAACCCTTGTGTAATCCCCAAAATAGGAAATAAAGCAAACATTAACATCCTACTGATAATTCCATAAATAGCAACCGAGTGTTCTCCTCCGAAGGTGTACAAGGTGTGGTTTAGAATTATGGCCAATACACTCACAACTCCTTGTCTTGAAAAAGTCACAAAACTCAACTCGGTTATTTCCTTGATAATTTGTGGTTTAAATTTAAAATGACGCATTTTTAGTCGCATTTCACTTTTAAATATAAAAAACCATAGCACAAACAAAAAGCAGGTTGTGTAGGATATGGCTGTGGCCAAAGCAGCGCCAAACATTCCCAAATTCATAAATTTTATAAATAGAATATCCAATCCAATATTGACAAAAGCCGGAATAATCATGGCTACCATAGCAAATTTAGCTTTGCCTTCGGCTCGAATCACATTATTCCCCATCATACAAAGAGCTAGAAACGGAACACTGATTATTATGGGGATAAAAAATTCTTTAGCAGGTTGCAAAATTGCTCCTTTGGCACCAAAAAGCAATAGCATTTCATCGCTGAAGATAAGTCCAAACAGCACAAAAAGAGATGCCAGCAGGAAAGTCATCATGATTTGATTGGCAAAAGTTTGCATTGCTTTTTCCCGGTTATTAGCTCCTAAAGCTCTAGAAAGTACAGAGCCTCCTCCTACACCAATTGCCATTCCTAGAGAGGAAATCAAAAAGGTGATGGGCAAAACTACGGTTACTGCTGCAATGGCTAATGAACCAATCCATTGCCCAACAAAAATGGTGTCGATTAAAATATTAACCGACATGAATAAAATTCCAATAGAAGAGGGAACGGCTTGTTTAATCAAGAGTTTTTTTATGTCTTGAGTACCTAACTCATCAGCGGTAACAGTCATTTATGCTGTTATTTTTTCAGCGTCATCCTTAATTGGTGCCGAAACATTTGACCATTTTGTAATCCAGTTTCCTACCGTTGCACACCAATCGTCTCCATCATTTAAACAAGGAATGGCTAAAAATTCTTCACCACCATTTTCTTTAAATTCATGACCGGCTTCCATAGC
>JAYTBZ010000227.1:0-7816 GCA_043736705.1 Flavobacterium sp.
TATACTTGAAAAAAAGTCTCCAAGTCCGCTTTTGCCGTTACGTTGATGGCAAGATTACTGCCAATAGTTATTGTAGTTTGTAAATTTTTAGGTGCCAAAAAAGAAACCATTACCTCTTGCATTGTCTCTGTTTTTTTACCATTGATCGTGATACCTACAATTTTCGCTTGAAATTTACCTTCTTTGTATTTATGAGACACTGTGCCTCCTGGATTTACAAATCCCGGTGCAACAGTTCCGTCACCATAATAAATTTCAAATTGCGTAACCCCCTCTCCTTTTGGCAAAAAAGTAACATTTCCTGAATTATCTTGTGTAATAGTAGTTAGAGCAGATATATTTGATGGCGCATCTATTCCATCTAAATCCACATCATTATTCTCTTCTGAACAGCCATAAAATAGGACTATTAAAGAAATGCTTAGTATTAATTTTAACTTTTTCATATATAAATAATATTAGTTTTTAATATCCAGGATTTTGTGTCCAATTACCACCTGCAAATTGCATTTCCTCAATAGGAAGAGGAAATAATTCATTCTTTGCTGCTTTAAAACCAGTAATTTCTTGTGCCGCCTTCCCACTACGAACTAGGTCAAAGAAACGGAAACCTTCACCAGCTAATTCAACTCGTCTTTCTGCCTGAATAAAATCAGCTAATGCAGCTCCTGATGCTGAAATATTATGATTATTGTCTCCAAAAGCTCTCGCTCTAACCTCGTTCAAATATTTTCTTGCCAAGGCATCATTTGCAGCTGTACTTTTGTTGTGTGCCTCAGCTGCCATTAAAAGAACATCAGCATAGCGAATGGCTCTATAGTTGTTCGGACTCGTTAATTTTACGTCTCCCGCTGCTTCTGGTCTTCTTTTTCTTGGTATGTATTTTCTATTAAAATAACCCGTATCTTGATTTTGTTTAGTATAACTGGTCCCGGGATTTTGTGCGATCCAGGCTACCATATCTAAGATGGTTACTGCTTTTCTAGAATCCCCAGATTCGAATGCGCTAACAATTTTGGGAGTAGGTAGATTAAAATTATTTCCGTCTGCAAATACAGGTCCAACGTAACCAAACGGACCTGCAAAACCAACAGCTACATTACCCTCACTAAATTGCAACCCTCCGTAACTAGCACCTTCTACATCCGTATATTGAACTTCAAAAACAGACTCAGGACCATTTTCTCCTGCCTCTTCAAATATGCTCCCAAAAGGTGTCAACCCATTGCTTTGTTGCTGAGTGGTCAAATCAGTTGTTGTTACTAAATGGTATCTTCCTGTAGCAATTAACTTTTCAAATGTTGCGGCAGCTTGATTGTATTTTTTATCATATAAATAAGACTTGCCCAACAAAGCTAATGCTGCCCCACTAGTAGCTCTACCATTCTGTGAAGGAACTGCTGATAGGTTTTCTGAGGCATAAATTAAATCATTCTGAATTGAAGTGTACACTTCAGCAATAGAGGAACGAGGTATCGATTTCTCGTCACCTGGCGCAAATCTAGCATCGCCTTTCATTGGTATACCGCCAAACCATTTCACTAATTCAAATTGGTAATAAGCTCTCAAAAAACGTGCTTCAGCAATAATTTGATTTTTTCCCTCAAAATCAGTTTTATTTTTGAATTCTAAAATATAATTAGCTCTTTGAACACCAGCAAACATCCAATCCCAAAGTTGTTTCAAATTATCATTTACTTGACTATGATTCATTTGATCAATTTGTTGGTATCCAGGAACATCTGTTGGACTATTCCCACCTGCAAATGTATTATCTGAAGCAATTTCTCCCATTAGCACATTTATAAAAGTACTCTGTAACAAATCATAAGCAGCAATAAGAGCATTATCATAATCAACTTTCGAATTAAAATAATTCTCCGAATCAATTGAATATTTAACAGGACGATCAACAAAATCATCACTACATGAAACAGTTAGTATAGAGAAAACTGATATCGTTAGTATAGTTATAAAAAGATATTTTTTCATTTTAATTTGAATTAAAAATTAATATTTAGACCTAGGATAAATGTTCTTGGTATTGGGTAGAAACCATAGTCTATTCCCCCTCCAATTGGAGCACCATTAGAAGCACCAGGATCAAATCCTTTGTATTTTGTGAAGGTGTAAAGATTATTTACAGCAGCATACATTCTAAATTTAGATACACCTACTATTTCAGATATATTTGGATTTAAGGTATATCCTAACTGGATGTTTTGTAACCTTACATATGAAGCATCCTCAACAAAAAAATCTGAAAATAATTTATTAGTTGTCGCTGCAGTTGTAACTCTTGGAACACTATTACTTGTTCCCTCGCCTGTCCAGCGACCTAATACATAATTTAAGCGATTCGCATCTGGAGCAATACTTTCATAGTTACGAACCATGTCGTTACCTAGAGAAGCGAAAGTATACATAGAAAAATCAAACGACTTATAATTGAACTGCATGTTAAAGCCCATTGTAGCAGTAGGAATTGGATCTCCAATATCCGTTCTGTCATCAAAATTAATTTTACCATCACCGTTTATATCTACATATTTAATATCTCCAGGTGATGCTACTACTCCTAAATCATTTTGCGATGGAGCGGCATCCACTTCAGCTTGATTTTGAAAAATACCATTTGTTTTCAGACCATAAAAATAGCCTATAGAGTGTCCTACCTCCATTCTTGCTGGCGGTAATTGACCAATGCCAAATGATCCACCGGCTATAAATGGAGTTCCCATATATGTTACTTCATTCCTCAACAAAGTAACATTGTATCCTAAGGTCATATTAAAATCATCCGAAAACTTATTGTTGTAATTCACTGCAAATTCAATTCCTTCATTTCTAACTGTCCCTGCATTTATTGTTGGATTAGACGCTCCAGGAGCTTGTCCTCCTACTATACCTGAAACTGGAATATTGGGAATTAGTAAATCTGTTCTAGTGTCGATAAAATAATCAGCAACAATATTGATTTTATTGTTGAATAAATTCAAATCAAAACCTACGTCAAATTTTTTGGCTTCTTCCCATTTTAAATTTGGATTCGGTATTTGACCACTTGCACGGCCATTTAGTAAAGCACCATCAAAAACATAAGTCGCTTCACCGGTTAATTGAGAGATATACCCATTATTTGGGATTGCGTCATTACCTACTATACCGTAACTAGCCCTTAATTTTAAGAAATTAACTGTAAGTGATTCTCCAAAAAAGCCTTCATCAGACACTACCCAACCAGCTGTAACAGAAGGAAAATAACCTACCTTATTACCTGGTCCAAACCTACTGGAAGCATCTCGACGCATCATTCCTGACAAAAGGTATTTCCCTTTGTAATCGTACTGAACTCTTCCAAAATAAGAAAGTCTTCTTTCATCATAAACATAAGAACCTACAGGTATTGTACCTACTGGAGGTGCTCCATTTGCTAGAGCAATATCTGCATAATCCCAAGAATTATAGGGAACATCGTAACCTGTTGCAAATAAGCCATTCCCATATTCTTTAAATATAGTATTACCCACTACTCCAACAAATTTATGATTTTTCGCAATGGTTTTTGTGTAGGTAGCATACAAATCAAATGAATAGTTATTATCATTTACCGCATTTTGAGAAACGGAACTTCTAGTAGTATTAAAAACTTTTCCACTTCCATAATCTAGAATGGGTGTAAAACTTTTTGATTCACTATTAGCAGTTTTAAATCCAATGGTACTACTTACAACAAAATCGGGTGTTACTTTATAGTCTAAACCAAAATTTCCACTTAATTGCTTAAAGTTGAAATCATTATAGGTATTCGCTATTTGAGCTAATGGGTTAATCATTTCATTACCTAATGAACCACCGGGAAATACAGTAAAGTTACCCACTGAATTATAAACATTTAAATTTGACGGTGCATTTACTGCGTTTAAAAGAACAGAAGCATTTCCGTTCTCTGGTAAAGATTTTCTATTGAAATAAGTATAAATAACATTAGTTTTTAATTTTACTTTATCACTCACATCAGCGCCTAAGGAAACTCTTGCAGTATTTCTTAGAAACCCAGACTTTGCTCGTCCTACAATTCCTTCTTGATCTAAATGTGAGCCACTTGCTGAATAGGTAATTTTATCAGAACCTCCAGAAAAAGTCAAATCATGACTTATAATTGGTACACCTGTACGTAAGGTTTCGTTCTGCCAATTCGTTCCTTTACCTAACCCGCTTACATTAGGATATGGAATAGCGCTTCCGCTATTTGCATAACTTTCATTCAATAACAAAGCATATTCTGTTGCATCTAAAGTAGGTAATACTCGAGTAGCCTCTTGAAAACCCGTATAGGTATTGAAAGAAATTTTACCTTTAGAGTTCTTTTTACCCATTTTAGTGGTTATTAAAATAACTCCATTTGCAGCTGCAGAACCATATATAGCAGCTTGGGCATCTTTCAAAACGGTAATTGTTTCTACATCATTTGGATTTAATAAACCTAACTCACCAATGTACCCGTCAATAATAGTAAGCGGTTTAGCATCACCATTAGTTGCAATTCCCCTAATACGAATATCTAGAGCAGCACCAGGAGAACCAGATGTTGTAGTGACATTCACACCAGAAATTGTTCCTTGTAATGCTTGTTCAATTTTTACTGGTTTTAAAGCTTCTAGTGTTTTGCTTTCAACAACAGATACCGCACCAGTAATTTCTCGTTTTTTCTGACTACCGTATCCAATAACTACTACTTCATCCAATACTTTCGAATCTTCTACTAAAATAATAGAAAGAGTACTATTATTAGAGACTACTTTATATTCTAAATTTTTATAACCTAAATACGTAAATACTAATGTTGCGCCAGAGGAAACCCCTTTGAGAGAAAAACGGCCGTCCATATCGGTTGCGGTCCCCGTAGTTGTATTTTTAACTTGAATATTTACTCCAGGTATTGGTAAACCTGAACCCGTTTCTTTGACAACTCCTCCTACATCATATCCTTGGGCAAAACCAAAAGAGGATAGAAACAGAAAAAGGATTAGTAGATAGTTTGACTTCATAATTTATTTTTTTTGTGAAATATAAAATTAAATGGAACAACTAAGAATAAATCAAAAAGAACCTCAACAAAAAACATACAATGCAAAAAATTAGGGATTTAATTCATAATAGTTAAAAAAGTATTGAATAATAAGCGTAAAAAACACATTTCTAATCTTAATAAAAATAAAAAAAACCACAACAATAACGTTAATGTTGTGGTAATGTATAGTTAATTAATATAGAAATAGGATAACCTATACAGCTAAAATGTACTCAACAAGTCCTTGTTCGTGCGATAATTCCATTTTTTTACGCAAACGATATCTTTTTATTTCAACGCTTCTAACGGAGATATTGAGTAAAGGTGCTACTTCCTTAGACGAAAGGTTTAATCTAAGGTAGGCGCATAATCTCAAATCATTTGGCGTCAAAGACGGATGTGCTGCTTTAATTTTTTTAAGAAAATCTTTATCAGCATTGTCAAAAGCTTCTTTGAAAACGCTCCAACTGTCCCCTTCAGTTATGTTTTTGTTAATGGTAGAAATTACAGATTTGATACTTCTATTACCATCATCCGGATTTTTCTTTAAATCGGCTTTTATAAAAGACAGTAACTCATTTTTACTATTTAAACTCATCGAAGAAACCGCTAACTCTCTATTTTTGGTATCAACATCAAGTGAAAGTTGTTCGTTTCGAATACGCATTAATTCTTGTTCGTTTTCAAGCTCCTTAATTTCTAATAAAAGATTGTTCTCTTCTATTAATTTCTCTTCTTGCTTTTGGTAGTAACGCTTGTAAGCCTTGTGAATTAATCGAGCCATTATTACTAATAAAATCAAATAAATAAGTAATGCAGAATACGTTAAATACCACGGTTTTTCTATAGAGAAGGAATATTCTGCTGTGTCCTCCAATGTTGAATTTGCAAATTTAGCTCTTACTTTAAACGTATAGTTCCCCGGCGGTAAATTCTTGAAGCTTACTGAATTTTTAGCATTCCATTCACTCCAATCGCCCTGAAATCCCTCCAGTAGATATTGAAATTCAGCATTGATATATTTATTATATTCTGGGACTGTGTATGCAATAGAGATATTATTTTCATCGTATTCAAAACTTCCTTCTTCCGCCATGGAACGGTTCTCTGAACTTTCACTAAGTTTATTTGTGGTAATCCCTGCAATAGAAATATTTTGATTTTTAAAACTCAGTTCATTAAGATTTAAAATATAATACCCATCAGTAGTGCCTATTAAATAATTGGAATTTGAAATTTGAGTAATATTTTCGTAACCCAACATCGAGTTTGTCAAAGACGCAGGTATAGGAATAACATTTTGCTTTAATTGATTACTCAATTTACTCAAGGAAAAGTAATGAATATAGTTTTTTGAAAACAACCATATTTTATTCGAATTATCGACAATTAACTTCCCAGATGTATATTCATCCTTTTCAAAAACAGCACTTAAAATGACATCTTTGCTGAATTGTTTTGATTTTTCATTCAACTTAAAAATACCTTCTTTATTAGCGTAATAAATGATATTATTAAACTTTGTTAAACTCGCATTTTTACCTTTTTTAGGAATATTGTATTTAATAAAAGGCTTCGTCTTAGATAATTTATTGTCTAACTCAAGCCTGTAAACTCCTTTATATTCATGACTTACAAAAACATTTAAATCATTCCTGATTTCAAAATATTTTGAAGAATAATCAAATCCTGCTATTTTATTTCTAAAACTCCATTGATTATTTACTTTCGAAAGTACTGAAATTCCGTAATAATTTCCTTGCAGTATCAGTCCTTTTTGATTGGGAACGGTCTCAAATTTCCAAGTTCCTGATGCAGAAAATATATTTTTAGCCACTGTGTTTTCAATTACAAAAGTTCCCGAATCATGACCGCAAAATAGCGTTCCTTCCTGTTCAAACAAAGACCAAACCTGTCCTTTGGTACCACGTATAAACTTAAATTCATCAGAAGTTTGGTGTTTTTTATAAAATAAACCTTGATTAGTTCCTACGTACAAATTGCCGTTGTACAGTTTTGAGGTATAAACAGTCCCCAAAATTCCCGTATCGTCTACAAAATTTTGAATGGGAGATTGTAAATTAATGCAGTTGATGCCATTGTCTAATCCTACCCATAAGTTTTTATCTACATCTTCGTATAAGGAGAGTGCCGTATTATTACTCAAACCTTTGTTTTGAGTAATGTGATATTTAATTTTTCCACTATTGCTCAAAATAAAAATTCCATCAGAAACTGTACCTAATGCAAAGCTGCCATCCGAAAGCAATTGACTACTATAAACACTACTTGACGCTAATTCAGTGTCAATTTCAGTACTGAATTTAGTCAAAACAGTTCCAATCAATTTGTAAAAACCATTTAGTTGCGTTTGAATTAAAAGTCCTTCATCGATACTAAAAATATTTACAATCCTATTATTTTGTAAAACAGGGTTGTTGGATATTAGGCGTCCTTTACCACTTTCAATTTCAAAAAGTCCTTCTTTGATACTCTGAAAATAGATCGCATTTTTGGTTCGAAACGACTTTGTAATATTATTTTTAGAAGAAATAATTTGAAAACCTCCCGTTTTAGAGTCATAAATATAAATGCGACTCAAGGATTGAAAAACAACCCATTGATCGTAATTTAATATGTTCCAAAATTGCTCATCATCAAGAATTTTATGCTTTATAGTTTGACTCAGTGACGTATATTTTAATTTGCCATTTGACTGTCGGATCCAAAAACCAAATTCCA
>JAYTBZ010000228.1:0-3564 GCA_043736705.1 Flavobacterium sp.
TAAAATTTGATTATGCAACTCAGGAACTTTTTGTTTCCAGAGCTTGTGGTTACAAAACTAATTTTACATTAGACGCAACCAATTCTTACACGCATACAGATGGCGCAGCAGCAGATCAAAAATGGATTAAATTTATCTCGGTCGAAAAAAATATTATAGAAAACGAAAATGAAACACACATTAAGATCTTTTTTTAGTTTTTGTCTTCTATTGTGGCTGACTCTTGCACAATCACAAGAAACAACGCCTGCTAAAAGTACTCCAAAAAGTCCCGTAAATAATGAAAGGATTCCCGAAGCGCCTTTACCACTCGTGAAAATTAGTCCTGACATTAAAAAGAATGATTCGATTCCCGTAAAAACCAATCGCTACGGCGTACGTGTAGGAATAGATTTGTATAAGCTGACTCGTGCTTTATATGACAAAGATTATAAAGGAATTGAGTTTGTGGGAGATTATAGATTGACCAAAAAATATTTTCTGGCAGCCGAGCTTGGAAACGAAAATAAAACGAGAGATGATGATCGTCTCAATTTCACCACAAAGGGCTCTTACTTAAAAGCAGGTTTTGATTACAATGCGTATGAAAACTGGCTGGATATGGAAAATATCATTTCTATAGGAATGCGTTATGGTTTTAGTACTTTTAGCCAGCAATTAAACAGTTATCGCATCTACAATGCCAATCCTTATTTTGGTGAAGTACCGGTTATTCCATCCGGTCAAAAATACGATGGGTTAACGGCCAGTTGGATTGAAGTTGTAGCTGGAGTAAAAGCAAAAGTATTTAATAATGTCTTTCTAGGCTTCAGTCTTCGGCTGAACCGATTGGTAACCAATAAAGAACCTGAGAATTTCTCCAATTTATATATTCCTGGTTTCAATAGAACCTACAACGGGAGTTTTGGCGTAGGTTTTAACTACACGATTACCTATTTTGTTCCCATTTACAAGAAGAAAGTAAAACCTGTTGCGGTTACTAAAAAAACTGAGAAAAAATAATTACAAATTACGAATAAAAAAAATCGCAAAGAAACAATACTCTTTGCGATTTTTTTTGTTGTTAAAATAAACTAAGATTATCCTATTTCCTTAATTCCTTTCATGAAAATCCATTTCATAAATAATTTTTCACCGTCTTTAGTTTTTACAGCTTGAAATTTAGGAGCTATAATAGTTCCAATGATAAAGGCCGTCAACGGAATCCAGAAACTAGTTAAATTGGTGTAATGTGCTACGATGTAGCGAGCAGAGATAAACAATATAGCAAAGCATCCCAATTGATAAAGAAAAGCGCGTATTTGTAATTTGGTCATAATAAATTATGAATTGTGAGTTATAAATTATAAATTTTTAGTCTGATTACTCCTGACTATTTTCTGAAATCTGATCCGTATTATCTGAATCCTGAACAACCTGAAATTTCGTTCTCTTACTTCCTTCGTACATTTCATATTTTACCAATCGAGCTTCTAAACCTGCATTAAAAAGTTTAATTTTTCTAGAAGGTTTTAGTCCCACATATTTCAATGCTTCTAGATTGGCTGTAATCATCCACGCATTAGTACCAGGATAATTTTTCTTTAAGGTATCACCAATATTTTTATAGAATTCTTCCATATGAATGTCTAATCGCTCATCATACGGCGGATTAAAAACGATATGTAACTTCCCTTCCGAAATTTTTTCGGTATCAAAAAAGTTTTGCTCTTCGATAGAAATATACTCGTCAAGATTAGCATTTTTGATGTTGTCTTTAGCTTTTTGAACCGCACTAGGTGCTTTATCATAGCCTTTTATGGTGTAATGAAATTCCCGAACACGTTTCAATAAACTATCTGAAATTGAGTCAAACAAATTATTATCCCAATCGTTCCATTTCTCAAAAGCAAATTCTTTACGGTTAATATTTGCTGGGATATTGCAGGCAATCATGGCTGCTTCGGCTAAGAATGTTCCTGAACCACACATTGGATCTAAGAAATCTGTTTGGCCATCCCAACCCGAAAGCAATAAAATTCCGGCTGCTAATACTTCGTTTATAGGAGCAATATTAGTAGCGGTTCTGTACCCACGTTGGTTCAAGGCATTTCCAGAAGTGTCAAGAGCTACCGATACTTGGTCTTTATCGATATGAATGTTAATTCTTAAATCTGGATGCACTTTATCGATACTTGGACGCTGCCCAGTTCGTTCTCTGAACTGATCGACGATAGCATCTTTACATTTTTGAGATACAAATTCAGAGTGATTAAAGTATTCCGAATGCACCGTGGTGTCTATTACAAATGTTTGATTTGCATCAATCAGTTTTGACCAATTTACGCCAGAAATCCCTTTATACAGAGCTTGTTCATTATTGGCTTTAAAAAAATAGATCGGTTTTAAAATTTTCAATGCAGTACGTAACGACAAATTTGCTTTGTACATAAACCCTTTGTCGCCCTTAAAACTAACCACTCTCACTCCTTGCTCCACGTTTTGAGCGCCAAGCATTTGCAATTCTTTTGCTAATATTTCTTCAAAACCAAAAAAGGTTTTGGCAACCATTTTATAATTATTTTCCATTGTAAAATCAAGTATTCATTGCAAAAATACACTAAATTTGCCTGAATCGAATTAATTGAAAAAGAATAAATGTCTGCAGCGCAAAATCCTCCTATTGAAAATCAACTGAAATCAACCGAAAACTGGTATTCCTCTTGGTTTGACAGCCCGTATTATCACATCCTTTACAAGGATCGAAATTATAGAGAAGCACAAGTTTTCATGGATAATCTTACCCATTATCTCAATCTTCCAGAAAAGGCAAACGTTTTGGATTTAGCCTGTGGCAAAGGTCGTCATTCTATTTATTTAAATCAATTGGGTTTTACGGTTCTAGGAGCCGATTTATCAGAAAACAGCATTTTTGAAGCTGCTAAAAACACGAATGAAACCCTTCACTTCAAAGTGCATGATATGCGAGAACCATTTGAAGAAAAGTTCGACGCTATTTTTAATTTGTTTACCAGCTTTGGTTATTTCGAAAACGATGAAGACAATCTCATAACATTAAAAGCCATAAAAGAAAGTTTATCTGAATATGGATTTGCAGTTATTGATTTTATGAATGTTGCCCAAGTGCTCGAAACATTAGTTCCTGAGGAGACCAAAACAGTCGAAGGAATTGATTTTTACATCAAACGTTATTTGAAAGACAGCCATATTTACAAAGAAATTGATTTTGAAGACAAAGCACAAAAATTTCATTTTACCGAAAAAGTAAAAGCCCTGACCCTAAAAGATTTTGAGGAGTTAATGGAGGAAGCTGGAATTTATCTATTAGACATTTTTGGCGATTACAAACTGAAAAAATTCCACAAGACTGATAGCGAACGCCTAATCATGATTTTTAAATAATAATGAATTACCTTTTACCATTACTTTCCGTAATCATAGGTTATATTGCCGCATTGATTATACGACCAAAGAATAAAAGTAACCTCAAATTGCTATTGGCTTTTAGTGGCTCTTTCCTGCTTTCCTTAACGGTTATGCATTTATTACCTGAAATTTACGAAA
>JAYTBZ010000229.1:0-3562 GCA_043736705.1 Flavobacterium sp.
CTTGATTGATACTCCAGGTCACGTCGATTTTTCGTACGAAGTTTCTCGATCTATTGCGGCTTGCGAAGGGGCACTTTTGATTGTGGATGCTGCGCAAAGCATTCAAGCACAAACGATTTCGAATTTATATTTGGCGCTAGAAAACGACTTGGAAATTATTCCGGTTTTGAATAAAGTAGATTTACCAAGTGCCAATCCTGAGGAAGTAAGTGATGATATTGTAGATTTACTTGGGTGTAAATTAGACGAAATTATTCACGCTTCGGGAAAAACAGGTTTTGGTGTCGAAAATATACTAGCTGCAATTATTGAAAGAATTCCGCCTCCAAAAGGAAATATTGACGAACCCTTGCAAGCTTTAATTTTTGATTCGCATTACAATCCGTTTCGTGGAATCGAAGTTATTTTCAGAGTAAAAAACGGACAGATAAAAAAAGGGCAAAAGATTAAATTCATGGCTACTGGAAATGAATATTTTGCTGATGAAATAGGTACTTTGAAATTGAATCAAGTTCCGAAACAAGTGATTTCAGCGGGTGATGTTGGATACCTGATATCCGGAATTAAAGAAGCAAAAGAAGTAAAAGTAGGTGACACATTAACGGATGCAAAACATCCTACTACCAATATTATCACTGGTTTTGAAGATGTAAAACCTATGGTTTTTGCAGGAATTTATCCAGTAGACACGGAAGATTACGAAGAGTTAAGAAACTCGATGGAGAAACTACAGCTAAACGATGCTTCACTGGTGTTTTTGCCTGAAAGTTCGGCAGCATTAGGATTTGGTTTCCGTTGTGGATTTTTAGGAATGTTACACATGGAAATTATCCAAGAGCGTTTAGAGCGTGAATTTAATATGACAGTTATTACAACTGTACCTAACGTTTCGTACCACGCTTTTACCAAGAAAGATCCCACTACAATTTTGATTGTAAATAACCCATCAGACTTGCCAGAACCGTCTCGTTTGGATCACGTAGAAGAACCTTTTATCAAGGCAACAATCATCACCAAATCTGATTATGTGGGAAATGTAATGAGTTTGTGTATTGAAAAACGCGGACTGATTACGAACCAGACGTATTTAACTACTGAGCGTGTGGAGTTAACCTTTGACATGCCACTAGCAGAAATTGTATTTGATTTTTACGATCGTTTGAAAACGGTTTCTAAAGGATATGCGTCTTTCGATTACACGCCAATAGGAATGCGAACTTCTTCATTAGTTAAAGTAGATATTTTATTGAATGCTACCATTGTGGATGCTTTATCTTCCTTGATGCATACTGATAACGCGTATTCGATAGGTAAAAAAATGTGTGAGAAGTTGAAAGAATTGATTCCGAGACAGCAATTTGATATTCCGGTTCAAGCGGCAATTGGTGTAAAAGTAATTTCTCGTGAAACGATTAAAGCACTTCGTAAAGATGTTACTGCTAAGTGTTATGGAGGGGATATTTCCCGTAAGCGTAAACTTTTAGAAAAACAGAAAAAAGGTAAAAAGAGAATGCGTTTAGTAGGAAATGTTGAAATTCCGCAAGAAGCATTTATGGCGGTGTTGAAGTTGAATGATTAACTTTAAGACTATATATTTAAAAACCCAATAACTTTCGTTATTGGGTTTTTTGATTTACTCATAAACTACTTAAGAAATTTTTTGAAAAAAGAGGTAACCTTAAATCACCTTAAATTTCTTAGTTGGAGAAAAGATCAAATTTGCTTTAAAAGTTTTTTTACATCCTCCGCCTTGAATAGCTGTGTCCCTTCATTCATTGTGGCTGCTGTACCGCAACAAACACCCCATTGGATTACTTCTTTCAGACTTTTGTTTTGAGATAATGCCCAAACCATTCCGCCAACCATACTGTCACCAGCGCCAACCGTACTTTTTTTGACTACTTTTGGTGCCTTTACAAAATGAGTTTCGTCTTGAGTAACTAAAATGGCTCCTTCTGCACCTAGGGAAACTACCACAATCTCGGCACTTTGATTTTCAATTAATTTTTGTGCTGCTTTTTCTACATCTTCTAATTCTAAATGTTCCACTCCAATTAATTTAGCCAATTCGCCTATGTTGGGTTTGATTAAATAAACTCCCGTTTCTAAGACTTTTTGCAAGGCTTCACCAGATGTATCCACAACTACTTTTATGTTAGACTCTTTGGCAATTTTAACTATTTTTTGGTAAAAATTAGTTGCCAATCCTTCGTTTAAGCTTCCGCTAATGACTAAATAATCGGTTTTTAACTCTTTTATGGTTTGTAGTATTTTATTTTTCTCTTTTTCTGAAAATTCATTTCCAGGAAACCCAAATCTATATTGTGCTTTACTGGTATTCTCAAAAGCGATGAAATTTTCTCTAGTCCAATTTTTAGTTTTAATCACTATGCTCTCTAGCTTTTCATTAGCAATTAAATCTTCTAACATTTCGCCAGAAGATCCACCAGAAGTAAAAATACAATTGGACTTACCCCCTAATTTAGCAATTGCTTTAGAAACATTTATGCCGCCGCCGCCCGCATCATAGCGCGGTTTTTCACAACGGATTTTTTGCTCCGCAATAAGCCCTTCAAAATGGGTACTTTTGTCAAGTGAAGGATTTACTGTCAACGTAACAATATCAAATGGTCTCATTTTGTGTAATTTATTGTGTCTAAAGATCGAACAAAAATCGAAAAGATACTTTCAAAACTAGGCAAATATTTCTTTGTATATTTGCACGCTCAAAACTTTGTAAATTAATCGTAACGAATAAAGTAAATGCTTTATTCCCTTCCGCAACCATGATAGAAGATAAAAACCCACAACGCACCAGCATAGCACAACTAGGAGAATTTGGTTTAATAGACCATTTAACCAAAAACTTCAAAATCAACCAAGCCTCGACAATTAAAGGAATTGGAGATGATGCAGCTGTTTTAGATTTTAAAGACAAGAAAGTAGTCGTTTCTACTGATTTGCTAATTGAGGGAGTACATTTTGATTTGGCATACATGCCATTAAAACATTTGGGTTACAAAGCCGTGGTTGTCAATGTTTCTGACATTTGTGCGATGAATGCAAAGCCAACACAAATCACGGTTTCCGTTGCAGTTTCTAATCGCTTTCCATTAGAAGCTTTGGATGAATTATTTGCCGGAATAACGCATGCTGCACTAGAATATAATGTAGATGTCATTGGTGGTGACACGACTTCATCTCAAAAAGGATTAATTATAAGTATAACTGCTATTGGTGAAGCGCATGAAGATGAAATCGTTTATAGAAACGGCGCTAAACAAACTGATTTACTAGTAGTTACAGGAGATATAGGCGCTGCATACATGGGGTTACAAGTTTTAGAAAGAGAAAAACAAGTTTTTCAAGTAAATCCAAATTCGCAACCTGATTTAGATGCTTACACCTATTTGATTGAACGTCAATTAAAACCCGAAGCCCGAAAAGATGTTCGTACCTTATTACATGCTTTAGAAATAAAACCAACTGCAATGATTGATATTTCAGACGGATTATCATCAGAAATTATGCATTTGTGCAAGCAATCTAAAGTGGGTTGTAA
>JAYTBZ010000230.1:0-3559 GCA_043736705.1 Flavobacterium sp.
CGGAAGTGTAAGAATAACTAATATAGGCTTGATGAAGATATTGAGTAATCCAAGAACTATTGCAACAATTAATGCGGTTGTGAATCCAGCTACTTTTACGCCTGGCATAAAATTAGCAATTAGCAAAACTAGCGCTGCGGTTACAAGTATTTTGATCAATAAATTCATGTCTTTTTTCTTTAAGTTATTAGTTTAGATTGTGAAAATAAACAATTATCCGTTTATCTCAAAAAAGAAGTTACAATTTGATAAAATTCAACTGGATTTTCGGCGTGAAGCCAATGCCCAACATTCGGAATCGTTTCGATACTGGAATTCGGGAAATGCTCTTTAATATCTTCAAAATCGCTATCTAAAATGTATTTGGAATTACCGCCACGAATAAACAACGTTGGCTTTTGGTAACGAGCGCTTTGTGGCAAAGCAACTCCTATTTCATCCATTTTTTGATTGAAAACAGCTAGATTAAATCGGAAAGCCAATTGTCCGGGCTCTTTCCAAAATAAATTTTTCATCAAAAATTGTCGCGTTCCAAAGTCGGGAATAAATTGAGCCATAATAACTTCAACATCGCTTCGGCTTGGTTGCTTAGAAAAATCTACCGCATTCAATCCCGCCAATATATCTTGATGGTGTTGCGGATAAAATTTTGGTGCAATATCAGCTACTATTAATTTACGCACCAATTCCGGATGAGTTGTTGCTAAAAGCATAGCCACCTTCCCACCCATTGAGTGTCCAATAATATCGATATTTTCTAATTGATGCGCTTCACAATAGGCGTAAACATCTTGTGCTATGATTTCATAACTAAAGTCTTCAGCATGTAAACTGCGGCCATGATTGCGTAAATCGAGCATATGAACTTGAAAATCAGTCGCAAATTGCGTTCCGAGCGATTTCCAGTTGTCAGACATTCCCAGAAATCCATGAAGAATTAAAAGCGGCTTTCCAGAGCCTTCGATTTTTGAAAAAAGCATATGATTACTGATTAACGATTTTATTTGGGAACTTTTAATTAATGCCTCCCAATTTTATGAATCTTTTTGAGGACACTATTTTAATTTTTGCAAATACATGTTTACAACATTATCTAATCCTAGGTATATTGCTTCTGAGATTAAGGCATGACCAATAGAAACTTCCAATAATTCTGGAATATTTTGTTTGAAAAATTGAATGTTATCCAAACTTAAATCGTGTCCTGCATTGATTCCCAATCCCAATTCATTGGCTAAAATTGATGAGGCTACGTAAGTTGCAATAGCATTTTCATTTCCCAGATCGTATTGATGTGCAAATACTTCTGTGTAGAGTTCAATTCTTTCGGTTCCAATTTTTTTTGCTCCTTCAATCATTTCGAGAACTGGATCTACAAAAATGGATGTTCGGATGCCGTTGCGTTGAAACTCTTGCACGACTTCGGTTAAAAATGCTTCGTGTTTTATAGTATTCCAACCTGCATTAGAAGTGATCGCATCAATTGCATCAGGAACCAGCGTAACTTGAGTTGGCTTTATTTCGAGAACAAGATCAATAAATGTTTTCTCTGGATTGCCTTCAATATTGTATTCGGTGTAAACAATTGACTTTAAATCTCGAGCATCTTGATAACGAATATGGCGCTCATCGGGACGAGGATGTATGGTAATTCCCTCCGCTCCAAACTTCTGAATATCAGTGGCTACTTTTAATAGATTGGGAACATTTCCTCCACGAGCATTTCGCAAAGTGGCTATTTTATTGATGTTTACACTTAACTTTGTCATGAGAACACTTTTTAATTTTGAAACTAGTTTTTATTTGGAACAAAAATACAAAGTAAAACTTAGGAGATTTTGCTTATTTTTGATTATTTTGCATGAAATATTGCTAATTAATTTATGACAGAAATTACAGAATATATAACCAATGATTTCAAAGCAATTGACAGCTTCGATTCTATCGCAGCGGTTCAAGACTTATTTAGTGATTTACAGTTTTCACATTTTCCAGTTTTAGAACAAGGAGTTTACATTGGCAGTATCGCAGCTGATGATATTGAAACTTTTGACAGTGACAAAAAAATAGTGGATTACCGCTTTACATTAGAAGGTTTTTTTACTAAAACAGATACCATTTGGCTCGATGTTTTAGAAGTTTTCGCAAAAAATCATACCAATTTAGTTCCTGTTCTGGATGAAAACAATAGTTACGTTGGGTATTATGAAATAGCAGATATTATAAAATTTTTTCATGAAACTCCATTTTTACAAGAACCAGGCGGAATTATCGTTGTTCGTAAAGGTATTTTAGATTATTCCATGAGTCAGATTACCCAAATTGTAGAAAGCAATAACGGTAAACTTTTGGGTTTATTCATTTCAGAGGCAGCTGTTGATAGCGTTGAAGTAACCTTAAAAATATCATTGGGTGCGATGAATGAAATAATTCAAACTTTTAGGAGATACAATTATGAAATCATATCAGAACACCAAGAAGATAATTACATCAATAATTTAAAGGAACGCTCTGATTATTTAGACAAATACCTTAACATATAGTTTATTTGACTGATTAGCATTTTAATCGATCTAACGACACACAACTTACAATAACAGTAAACGATTCAGCAAAAGATGAAAGTAGCTATCTACGGTCAATATTATCAAAACAGTACAGAACCCATAATTAATGACATCTTTGTTTTTTTTAACAAGAATAAGGTAGAGATGATCATTGAATCGCATTTTTTAAAAATGCTTAACGAAAAAAAAATTGTAGAGAACAAATACAAAACATTTACATCCCATACAGAACTTGATAATAGTTTTGATATGTTAATCAGTATAGGAGGTGACGGTACTATTTTAAGAGCGGCAACCTTAGTTCGTGATTCAGGCATTCCAATTTTGGGGATTAATGCTGGAAGATTGGGTTTTTTAGCTTCGGTACAAAAGGAAAACATTGCTTCGTTCATGCAATTTATTATTGATAAAAAATATACGATTTCAAAACGAACTTTACTGAGTTTGACCTGTACACCGCCTAATGAGTCCATCGACGAAATTAATTTTGCTATGAATGAAATTACGGTTAGCAGAAAAGATACGACCTCGATGATTACCATTGATACGTATTTAAATGAAGAGTATTTGAATTCGTATTGGGCTGATGGGCTAATTATTTCAACCCCAACAGGATCTACAGGATATTCCCTAAGTTGTGGCGGTCCTATTTTGACCCCAGATGTTAAAAGCCTCGTTATTACACCTATTGCTCCTCATAATCTTACTGCAAGACCTCTAGTGGTACCCGATGAAACTGAAATTAGACTTAAAGTTTCAGGAAGAGATGAATACTATTTAGTTTCTCTAGATTCTAGAGTTACATCTGTTAGAAACGAGTCTGTGCTAACATTAAAGAAAACTCCTTTTCAAATTAATATGGTTGAAATTCCTGAGGAAACCTTTTTGAAAACGCTCCGCAGCAAACTACTTTGGGGAGAAGACAAGAGGAATTAAATCATTTTAATCAAACGCTATACGATTTTATCAATTTTTCCCGTTTTACTAAATTA
>JAYTBZ010000231.1:0-3550 GCA_043736705.1 Flavobacterium sp.
ATATTAGCCGTTGGAGGGTGTATCTGGTTACAAAAGCTAGTACAACAAGAACGGCAATAATTTTTTGGGCGTGACCGCATTGCCAAATGGGGCAAATCAACAAGCAGTTTCAAGCGCCCCTTTTGGCCATGCAGTCGGGCTATCCACTGTATCTTTTATAAAATCCTTAAAACAGGATTTTATAAAAGGATGTCGCTACTATCCCTCACGAAACAGCGTTTTCATCAATCAATGGTACCTTGAACACACATTTTCAATTTGAAAGTCGTTTTATTAATCCTTGTATTTCTTTCCAGCATAATCTGAATTATACTTTGCTTCTCAATAAAAAAAATAGTATAAAATAACAAGTACCTTATAGTCAACAATTTAAATCAAATACTAAATTTAAAAACTAAAAATTTAGTTAAATAACTATAAAAATAGTTTGCAAACTACAAATATAGTTGTAAGTTTGATTCAAATAATAAAATCATGCAAAAACTAACAAATAAAGAAGAGGAAATCATGCATATTTTATGGAAGCTCAAAAAAGCATTCGTAAAAGAAATCATGGCAGAAATAACCGAAGAACAACCGCATTACAACACGCTTTCTACCATTGTTCGCAATCTGGAAGAAAAGGGTTTTGCATCGCACAATGCTTTCGGAAACACCCACCAATACTATCCTATCGTAAGTTTAGAAGAGTATAGAAAACGCTTCATGAATACCGCTATCGATAATTACTTTAATAGTTCTTATAAAAATATGGTGTCGCATTTTGCCAAAGAAGAGAAAATTTCTGCGGCTGAATTGCGAGAAATTCTAGACATGATTGAAAAACAAGAGTAAAATAACCCAATTATTTTAATCAATACACTTTAAACCAAAAATCGTTATGGAAGCACTCTATCTTTACCTGCTTAAATCCAGTAGTTTACTTGCATTGTTTTTTATAGCGTATCATTTTTTGTTACGTAAGGAAACTTTTTTTACAAATAATAGATGGTTTCTTTTGCTCGGACTTGTTACTGCTGCCATATTACCTTTAGTGGTTTATACCAAAATAATTTGGGTAGAACCAACAACTATAAATTATGACTGGTCAAACTTACCTGTGCGAACAGTCACTGAAAAAAATTACACTAAAGAGTATATCTATTTAGGATTAGCGTTGAGTTATTGTCTGGGTACATTAGGCTTGTTAACTAAATTTGGATTTGATTTTTATAACCTTTTAAAGATTTTTAAGGGAAAAACAATAGCACGTCAAGCAGATTTTAAATTTATTGATACGAAAGAGAACATTGCTCCATTTTCATATTTTAATACAATCGTTTACAATTCGTCTCTGTATAGCAGTTTAGAATTACAAAGTATTCTGGAACACGAAAAAATCCATAGCGATCAAAATCATACCGTTGATGTCTTACTTGCTAGAGTTTTTTGTGCAGTCTTTTGGTTTAACCCATTCATCTGGTGGTACAAAAATGCTATTTTACAAAACTTAGAATTCATTGCTGACCGTGAAGCCACAAAAAAATTATCCGACAAAAAAGCGTATCAGCTTACACTTTTAAAAATAACAACACATGAAAATTGTGTTGCCATTACCAATCATTTTTATCAATCATTAATCAAAAAACGAATCGTTATGTTAAACAAAAATCAATCTAACAAAAGAAATTCTTGGAAGTACGCAACAGTACTTCCTGTCTTAGTGGCTTTTGTGCTATGCTTCCAAATTGAAGTAGTTGCTCAGGAAAAAGTGAAAGAAGAAACTACGGCGGCTCCTGCCAACACTCCGGTTTCTGTTATCAGTACAACAACAGTGGAAAAAGATAGCATTAAGAAAATCAAAACAATGCTTACAAATTCAACTAAAAATAAAGGTATCGATGACAATACAGAAATTTTTATAGATGGTAAAAAAGTAAGTCAAAAGGAATTAGACAGCACAAATCCTGATGATATAGCCACAATGGATGTTATTAAAAACAATAACGAATCCACGATACGAATTGTTACGAAAGGTAAAATAACAAGAAGTACGAGTATTTTTAATACTGACATTGAAAAAACGGACTCGGAATTAGATAATATTGATCCAAACAATGTAAGTATTCGTCAAAAAACAAAAGATTCTTATTCCGTTACAAAGGTAACTAAAGAGGTAAATGGCGTTCCCGGAAATACTGAATATTATATTGACGGAAAAAAAGTTAGCCCTCTCGAAGCTGAAAGTATGAATCCTAACCAAATAACCTCTGTTGATATACAAAAAGATGGTGAATCAAATAAAAATTCAGTTCGTATACTGACTAAAAGCTACATTAATAATAAGGGAAGTCAGCAACAACCTCCAACGCCTCCTACTCCACCCACACCTCCAACTTTTAACTTTAATGCACCAAAAGCGCCTAATTTCCCAACAGCGCCTAGAGCACCAAAAGGTTCCCCTGAAAAAGGAGATAAAAAAGAATGGGCGACATTTGAACAAAAAATGAAAGCTTTCGATAAAAAAATGGAAGCTATGGCACCACAAATGAAAGAGTTCGACAAGAAAATGGCTGAATTTGACGAGCAGATGAAACCTTTTGATGCTAAAATGAAAATTTTTGAAAAAAATATGAAAATCTACGAAAAGCAAATGGAGGAATACCGCGAAAAAATGAATGAAAACTAATAAAAAAAACACAACAAAGACGGTCATTTATCATGACCGTCTTTTTTTATACCTTTACAAAAAAAGTATGTTCAAAATTCTAGCTCAAATCAACAAAATACTTTTACCTAGTTTCACCAAACAGCGTTTGGATTTGGCCAAAGCTAAAAAATGGCAAATGGCAATTATTGGTTTTAGATATTATGTAACCACCCGTGCACTGAATTAATACGCAATCGCAGCAAAAATGTCTTTCCCATCTAATTTTGATCTGCCATTTAAAAATGTTAATTCGATAAGAAAATTACATTGAACGATTTCTCCACCTAGTCGTTCTACTAATTCACATACTGCTCGGGCTGTCCCGCCAGTAGCTAAAACATCATCGTGTATCAGGATACGGTCTCCTTTTTGAATCGCATCAGCATGGATTTCTAAAGTATCCGTTCCATATTCTAAATCATAAGTTGCCGAGATGGTTTCGTAAGGCAATTTGTTTGGTTTGCGTACTGGTATAAAACCCGCATTCAATTCCTGAGCTAGCAATGTACCGAAGAAAAATCCGCGACTTTCTACTCCTATCACTTTATCGATTCTTTGATTTGATACTGCGGCAACCAAAAGATCAAGGCTCTTTTTCCGTGCTTGAGCATCATTTAATAAAGGAGTAATGTCTTTGAACATAATTCCTTCCTTTGGAAAATCCTGAATATCACGGATATACTTTTCTAATGACATTTTTTTTATTTTTTTATAATTTTACAGTTGCAAATTACACATTTATACCTATATTTGCACCCGCAACGAAGTTATTATAACGGTTTGCAAATGGCCTTGTGGCGCAACTGAATAGCGCACTTGATTACGGCTCAAGAGGTTACTGGTTTGAATCCAGTCAAGGTC
>JAYTBZ010000232.1:0-1563 GCA_043736705.1 Flavobacterium sp.
ATACTTGAAAAAGCACCTAAAATTGCGGTTTATACACCAAAAGGCAAACAGCCTTGGGATGATGCAGTTACTCTGGTGTTAACGTATGCCGAAATTCCTTTCACACCTATTTATGATGAAGAAGTTTTAAGTGATCAATTGTTGCTTTATGATTGGTTGCACTTGCATCATGAAGATTTTTCAGGGCAATATGGCAAATTTTATGCTGCTTATAAAAATGCGCCGTGGTATATTGAACAAAAAAAAGATGCTGAGGCTTTAGCAACCAAACTTGGTTTTACAAAAGTCGCGGTAGAGAAAGGTGCTGTAGCCAAAAAAATAAGGGATTTTGTCATAGGCGGTGGTTTTATGTTCGCGATGTGTTCAGCAACGGACAGTTTTGATATAGCTCTCGCAGCTGATGGTGTTGATATTTGTGAAACCATGTTTGATGGAGATCCTAGTGAAGGCAACTATCAGTCTAAAATGAATTACAGTAATTCATTTGCATTCAAGGATTTTATATTAGAAAGAAGACCAGAACAATATGAATTTTCAGATATTGATATGACTCCGAAGCGCCGAGTTCCTGTAGATAAGGATTATTTTACACTTATGGAATTTTCTGCAAAATGGGATCCAATTCCAAGCATGCTCTGTCAAAATCACACGCAATTAGTCAAAGGATTTATGGGACAAACGACCGCTTTTGATAGCGCATTAGTGAAGTCTAATATTTTAGTGATGGGAACTTGTGAGTTGAATGGGGAAGTCCGATATTTAAATGGACAAAGAGGGAAAGGCATGTTTACTTTTTATGGTGGTCATGATCCAGAGGATTTTCAGCATCAAGTGGGCGATCCTCCTACGGTTTTGGATTTGCATCCCAACTCTCCTGGCTATCGCTTGATTCTAAATAATGTCTTGTTTCCGGCAGCGAAGAAAAAAAAGTTGAAAACCTAATTTGAAATTAAAGCCTGTAAGAAATAAATTGCCCCAAAAAGTTAGCTACTGTTTGGGGCATTTTTTTGATAAAAAAGCGACTAAGCACAGCCACTAACTTTATAGTTCACCATGCTCGTTCTCTTTGTCTAAGTATTCTTGTACAATTTCGATCGCATTAGTAACAACGTCGCTCAATGCAGTAATAAAGCTTCCTTCTTCTGCGCTATTGATTGCATGTTTAATAGCTTCAACTTCTTTGGGAATGATTTCGTGAGTAACGGATCTTCCAGATTCTGATATCCCTTGTAGTAATAATGTATTAATCTCAGCTTCTGTTCTACCTCTTAAGTGTTTTTCTTGTCGTATGATAATATGATCAAACATGCGCCCTGCAATTTTAGCACATTCTTTAATATCTTCATCGCGACGGTCACCAACACCCGCTATAATTCCAATTTTTTTGGTGGCTTGCACACTTTGTAAATAGTCTTCAACACCTGCATAACCAGATGCATTGTGAGCAAAATCAATTAATACTTTAAATTTTTTAAACTCAAATATATTCATACGTCCAGGAGTTTGTGCTGCACTTGGAATGAAAGTTTGTAACGATAAGCTAATATCTTCGGTTTTAAATCC
>JAYTBZ010000233.1:0-3542 GCA_043736705.1 Flavobacterium sp.
GTTAAGGCTAAAAGTAATACCCCTAATTTCAAGGCCGATTTAAAAACAGAACTATCTGGACTCAGTTTTTTTACCATTTCCAAGTCACCAAATTCGCGTTGTTTTTTTCTTTTCCAATATAAATTGTACAGAAAAAGCAAAACCAATAAAGGCAATATTAAAAGAAGATATAAATATTTTTTTTCGTCTAATTCCATTTTTAATTTTAGATTTCTGAATTTTGACCTTAGATTTTTACTCTAAATCAAAATTCTAAACTTGTTCATTTTATTCCAATATTCCAGTTCGTACTCCATTTCCTTCGAGTGGCTGAGATAGGAATTTTATATAAAACTTTTAAAAACTGTATTTCTCAATCCTAATTCAAACAACAATAAAAAACCAGCTAACCATACAAATGGTCTAAATTTTTCATCATAATCATAAAATTTCAATTCTTCAATTTCAGTAGTTTCTAACTTGTTTATTGTTGCATAAATTTCAGCTAATTTACTGTTGCTTGTGGCCCTAAAATATTTTCCACCAGTGTTGTTAGCAATTTTTCTCATCATTTTCTCATCAATCTCCACTTTCATCATTTGGAAAATAAATTTCCCATTTGGCGCAATAGCATAAGGAAACATCGCCATTCCGTTTGTCCCTATTCCTATTGTATATACTTTTATTCCGTATTGTTTTGCAATATCAGAAGCTGTGTCTGGTTCAATAAATCCGGCATTATTTACCCCGTCAGTCATCAAAATAACCACTTTACTCTTCGCTTTACTGTCTTTTAATCGATTTACCGCAGTAGCTAATCCCATTCCTATTCCGGTTCCATCCACTAAAACAGTATCGTATTTTATACTTCTGATGGCATCTAGAATAACCGCTTTATCGCTGGTCACCGGTGTTTTTGTATACGCTTCTGAAGCATAAACCACAAGCCCAATCCTATCGTTTGGTCGCTCCTCAACAAAGTCTGAAGCCAATTTTTTGAGGGCTTGCATACGATCCGGTTTCAAATCTTTGGCAAGCATACTTCCTGAAACGTCTATTGCCATAACAATATCAATTCCTTTGGTCGTTTTTGTTTTATTACTTACATCAACAGTTCTAGGTCTTGCCATAGCTACAATTAACGAGCATAAGGCTAATATTCTAAGCCCATTCAACATCGGTTTCAACTTAGTCAAATAAGAATTTGAACCTTTAAATCCTTGTAAAGAACTTATTTTTAAGGTTGCTGATTGATGGTTCTTTTTCCTTAACAACCATACAATCGCTACTGGAATCAGAAGAAACAACCAAAAAAATTCTGGGTTTAAAAAAGTTACTTTTTCCATTATTTAGTTGCTTGTTTTAATTCGACACTATTTAAAACGCGTTCTGAAATTTGATTGGCGTACGTATCTCCTTCTTCGTGAACAATCAAAATTTGCTGTAATCCTCCTTCTTGACTAAATAGCAAAGCCTCATAATAGAGTTTTGTACTTGATTTACTACTTGCATTTATCTGTGAAAAAGTCCCATAAGCTTTAATCCCTTTGACGCCCTCTTTAGTTTCAAACTCTTCTTGCTTGACTATCATATTTTGCGCACCTTGTGCTTCCATAGATTGCAATACGCCATCCATTGATTTTGCCAAATCAATCTGCGTTTGCTGCTTAAATTTTAATGTAGATACCATTAGATAAAAAGGATCTAAGACACTTCCATAAGCAAAAGACTGCATTTCTTTAATCAATGCCATTCCTTCTTTTGGGAGTGTTTTTGTGAGATCTACTCGCTTCAATACTTTTGGAGTTTCAATTACAATTCCAGGATTTCCGTAATCACTTTTGATCCATTCGGCTTCTAATAATTCTTTGGTTGGATGACCTAAAACATTATCTTTTACATAATCAAACCCTTTGGTAACCACAAAAAACAGTGTTGTGGCTACCAATAAAAAAACCACCGAAGCCACTGCTGTAACAATGCGCTTGTTCCTTTGTTTGCGCAGTTGTATCTGAATTTGTTTTTGTCTTTGTGCCTCATTTAGCAACATATCTTCTTCGTCTGGAACTTCAACTGGAATCGAATTATCTAATGTTAAAATTACTTTTTGAATTTTATTGCGGTCATCGGTAATTTCAAAATCCAATGGTTTTGACTTCGCAAATTTCACTAAATCGGCCTGTTTCAAAACACGCTCCAAATTTTCAAAAATTTCCTGAGAAAGCGTCATTTTTTTCTTGACCGAAGCGGCTCTCAACCCTTGAATCAGTTCCGAAGTAGTACTTTCCATTGCTGGAATCTCTATCGCTTCTTCGATATAATTTCTTGCAATATCAGTCAGTTCGCTATAATACGCTTTGACTTCACCCTTTTGCCACAATTCTTTTTTCTCTAAAGTATCTAGTAAACTGGTCGCTTTCTCTATTGGAGTTTTATAAATTTCTTGTTGTAGTTTTCTCTCTTGGCGCTTTTTAATAAACCAATAAATTAAGGCTCCAATACCTAAAATCAGTAGAACAATTAACACGTATTTCCACCAATTACCAATTGAATTATCCGCTGGTGCAATATCCTTAATATCGAACATTTTTTGTTTGAGCGTATCTACTTGAACATTTGCTACTTCTACCAAAAGCGAATCTGTTAAAAAAGGTTTGCTATTGATGAAAATCCTAATACTTGGAATTACATATCTCCCAGAATCAAATTGGGTCAACCCATATTTTTTGATCAATTCATAACGACCGTCCATTTTAAGGGTGTCAACAGGATACGACTGAATCACTTCTAAAGCGCCAAAGTTTTTCAATTTCGGGAAAATCACTTTGGACGAAGTATCAACAGTAGTTTTTATGGACAGTTTAAATTCTGCACCAATTTTATTTTTAGTTGTATCAATACTAGTAACCACTTGTTTTTGTTGTGCAAAAACAGCTGTAGAAAGCAGTAATAATAGTAGGTATAATTGTTTTTTCATCTTTTATTATTGAACCTATTTCGATTTTTGATTGAGGATTAACGATTTTAGATTTCAGATTTGACCCCGAAACTTATATTCATTTTTCATCAAAAATCTAAATTTATTTCAAATTTGTTTTAGCTGTTTTAATACTTGATACGAAAATAGAAATTAGCTCGTTAGCCTCAGTTTTTGCAATCGTTAGATTTGTTAAATCGGCCGTTAGGTTTGATTTTTCAATAATTTTTAAACAAACAAAGCTTTCTCTTAATTCTTTTAAACAAATACCCATTTTATGAATAAAATCTTTGCTGCTTTCTGCACTTTGCGCTTCTCCATAATTTAAAGCAGGTGAAGTTCCAGATCTAATTATTTGTCCTGCAAGATGATTTCCAGCATAGTTTTTTTCAAATTTGCCAGCAATCATTATTATTGTTGCTGCAAATTCTATCAATCTATTTTCTAATTCTTGCTTATTCACTTATCATATTTTTATTTTCCACTTCAACTAAATCTGAAATCAAAAATCGTTAGTCAAAAATCTGAAATCATCATCTCGATTTAAAGTAACTCAGCAATTTGGTCACATAGCTTTCGTCAACTC
>JAYTBZ010000234.1:0-1547 GCA_043736705.1 Flavobacterium sp.
CAAGGAACCAATCCAGCATTACGTAGGGCTTTAGTCGCAACTTTACCCACGCTTTCTCTTTCTGATCCTTTAATTGTAATCGATTTCATTGTAAAAAAAATATAGTTATTAAATAATTATTCATGCTTTTGGCAATAAGCTTTAAGCTTTATGCAAATGTAATATGTTTTAGGCGATCTCACTATGCTTTTGGCTTAAAGCCTTTTGCATAGTGCCAAATACTACATTATAAACTTTCCACTAATGGAATTGTTGTGGTGCACCATGTGCATAACTTCAGCAAAAAGAGGTGCACAACTCAACACTCTTATTTTGTTTGATTCTTTCTTTAACGGAATAGAATCGGTCACTATTAATTCGCTTAATTGCGATTTCTCTATTTTTTCGTAGGCATCACCAGATAAAATGGCATGTGTGCATATTGCTCTTACGCTCAATGCTCCTTTTTCGATCATTAAATCTGCGGCTTTCGCCAAAGTGCCTCCGGTGTCAATCATGTCATCTACTAGGATTACATTTCGACCTTTAACCTCACCAATCAATTCCATGGTATCAATAACGTTGGCTTCTTTTCTTTGTTTGTAACAAATAACTACATCTGACTCTAAAAATTTAGAATAAGCATACGCTCTTTTTGAACCTCCCATGTCTGGCGAAGCGATTGTCAAATTGTCTAAACCAAGACTTTTCACATACGGTAAAAAGATAGTTGATGCAAAAAGATGGTCTACCGGCTTTTCAAAGAATCCTTGAATTTGATCGGCATGCAAATCCATGGTCATTACTCGTGTTGCGCCTGCAGCATCTAACAAATTAGCTACTAATTTAGCTCCTATTGGAACTCTTGGCTTGTCTTTTCTATCTTGTCTTGCCCAACCAAAATAAGGAATTACAGCTGTTATGTGTCTGGCTGAAGCACGTTTTGCGGCATCAATCATCAATAACATTTCCATCAAATTATCAGCTGTTGGAAATGTAGAGCAAACAATGAAAACACGTAAACCTCTAATAGATTCTTCGTAAGAAGGTTGAAACTCACCGTCGCTGTATTTTGACATGGTGATTTTCCCTAATGGGATTCCGTATTCCTTTGCTATTTTCTCAGCAAGATAAACACTTTGCGAACAAGCAAAAATTTTAGCTTCTGGTTCTAGGTGTGACATTTAGTATGTTGTTTTATTCCGATTTTTTACAAACAAGAAGGTTTTGTGCTTTTGCATTCGCCTGCTTTCTGTAGTAGCCTCGAATATAGTTAGTTGTGTGTTGCGTTTTAACGAGGTGCAAATTTATAAAATTTATTCAACTCTGAAAGGAAAAAATTAAGTATTTTTAGTAGCACATTTGATATTATTTTTTACATTTGCACCGTGTTAAAGGAATTGATGGTTGATTTAAACACAATCACATTTTTTATTGCGTTGAGATAACGACAGTTATCTCATGTCTAGTTAAGCCCGGATGGCGGAATTGGTAGACGCGCTGGTCTCAAACACCTGTGGGAAACCGTGCCGGTTCGACTCCGGCTCCGGGTACTTAAAAACCTCGTA
>JAYTBZ010000235.1:0-1546 GCA_043736705.1 Flavobacterium sp.
AACAGGTAAAAAATTATTATCTGAAAATGGCTATCATGAAATAGGAATGGATCATTTTGCGTTGGAGACTGACAGTTTATTCGATGCTTTTCAAAATGGGACATTGCATCGTAATTTCATGGGGTACAGTTCGTCTAAAACACAATTAATGATTGGATTGGGCGTTTCTTCCATCAGTGACAGTTGGTCTAGTTTTGCACAGAATGTAAAAAACTTGGAGGACTATTATCAAATACTAGAATGGAACAAATTACCGGTTTTTAAAGGGCATTTATTGACCAATGAAGACCTCATCATCCGCAAGCACATTCTGAATTTAATGTGCCAATTTGAAACTTCTTGGAAAAATAAAGAGGACAGTTTTAATGAAATTCCAGATGTATTAATACAATTAAATGAAATGGAAAATGACGGATTACTAGTTGTTAATGACTATGGGATTACCGTTATTCAAAAAGGGAAACCTTATGTTCGTAATATTTGCATGGCATTCGATTTACGCTTGAAAAGAAAAGCACCGGAAACTGAATTGTTTTCGATGACAATCTAATGTTTCACAATCTTACAAAACAAAAAAGCACGCTAAATGACGTGTTTTTTTATACTGTGTAATTAGAAAGTTAATGACAATTCGGATCGGCTTGAATAAACAAACTCATATTGGATGGCGAAATATAAGGAATTCCCAATCCCAATCCTCTTAAAATAAATAAGCAGCCAATACATACCGCTACATATGGAATTGCTTTCTGGATTCGGTTTCGAATAGTAATTGTGAGATATGAATTGATGTACACTATGCTGCTCATCAAGGGAACGGTTCCTAACCCAAATAGAATCATATACAAAACACCCATACTTTCACTTTGCATAGCAATAGCGCCAAACAGAGCGACATAAACCATTCCGCAAGGCAAAAAACCATTCAGTAAACCAATAGTAAAAAGGGATTTATAACTCTTGTTTCTAAACTGACTTCCTAAAGTCGTTTTGATTTTAGAAATTAATTTAAAAACCGGTTTTGAAAAATTGTATTTAGCAAAAATTCTCTCTGGAATCAAAACAACAATAATGATAGCTATACCAATGAATATAGATAAGTTCTGTTGTAAACCAGCCATAAAAAAACCTTTTCCAAGCAGTCCAAAAACAAAGCCTATTGTCGCATAAGCGGTTAATCTTCCCAAATGGTAAGTGATAATTTGAGTCGCTTTCTTAGTCTTATTCGTTCTATCCACAGGTAACATCATAGCAATAGGACCGCACATACCAATGCAGTGAAAACTACTTATTAAACCGAAAATGAAGGCAGTGTAAAGCATTGTTTTATTCTAATGTCATAAAGTAAAAATTCTTAAAGCCAATTGATGACCTTTTTGGCTTTTAACTTTAAGCCTAATTGATATATATCGTTTCTTTAGACAAATATGATTTTCCGTTGTATTGCCATTCCATATTAATGTCCCATCGACCGCCTGCCAAACTTTTTTTAGGTATGAGCAAAGTAGTAGCATCAGATAGTGAAATTGGAATTTCAAAATCTAAT